>JAPULC010000208.1 GCA_027295305.1 Gammaproteobacteria bacterium | reverse complement strand
TTACCTTGTTCGAGTCGGGATAGACGATCACGTCGTCGGGATTGCGTTCGCCCCATAGCAGGTATTCACAGGGCTCGTCGGTGTTGTTCGTCAGGCAGTGCTCGCGGGAGTCGCCGGCGGCGAATCGAACATAGTGATTCGGTGTGACGTGAAATGTCTCGTCGCCGAGTCGCACATCCATCTCGCCTTTGAGCACGAAGATGTGCTCCTCTTCTCGCATGTGGTAGTGAGCCGGATCGGTGCTGCAACCCGGGGGAAGTTCCTGCACGCAGACGCCCATGTGAGCTGCGCTATCTTCGTCTTCGAAGGCCTCTTTTTCGAAGGCCTCTTTTTCGAAGGTTTTGAAACGCAGCCTAATTCTGTCGCTGTGACGCCACTCCTGCCACTCCAGCTCTTCGAGATTCACGGGGTTCGGCATTGCTTATCTTCTCTGCTTCGTCACTCTTGCTAAGCACATCAGCATACTCGTCCGCCAGGAGCCTGGAGAAGATATCGATGCCATCGTAAGTAGAAAGATGAGTGGTATCGAAAAAATATTGCGGCGTGATTGCAGGATGCTCCTGGAAGTCCCTGACCGCGACGCCGGTCTCGTCTGCAATCCGCCGCAGCACGCCGTTCAGCCGCTCCTGGACTTCCGGCGTATACGTCACCCACTCGGTATTTCGCGGCAGCAGAATGACCTCGATCTGGTCGGAGACGTCATCGAGCTCAATCACCAGCTCGATGAACGCTTCGATGAGCGCTTCCTCGAACTCGAGCTCGAGAATGTCGGCGCCGGCCACACGTCGCATCAGATCGACCTCCATGAAACCGGCGTAGCGACGGCTTTCCATCCACGCGCCAAGCGCCTCGAGTGTCTCGGGCGAGAACGCTGACTTGTCGATGCGTCCACCGCGGATCTCGGCCTTCCACTGATCCGAGCCCGTAATAGGCACGTCGGTGTCACGAAGCTCTCTGTATCGGGCGGATAGCTCGGCACTGCGCTCTTGAGCCGCCTGATACTCTTCCGTAGCCACGATCTGTGCACGTCGCTCGCGGGCCTCCGCCGACCCGGCACTAGCGAACATACGGGGAATGCTGGTGATGAGCTCCGCCGAAAGACCGTTGCGCAGATAGCGAATGTTGAAAAGCCGAAGGCCACGCGTCGGATCATCGAGGGCGATTCTCCAGAGCTCCTCAACGCTCGAGAGCACTGCTACGTTCTGATCGCGGGTGATCGTGCCGAACCTGTTTCGAACGCGGGTCGCCTGAAAGGGATTGAACTCGATCAAGGTCAGCGCGAGTTGCTCATCGCCTTCGAGGAACGCCTCGCGGATACGCCGCGCGATCAGTACCTGAAACTCGGGGTCCAAATTGCCGACACCATAGTTGTAGCTGATGGTATCGATGCCTTTGTCGGCCATGGCGCCATCGAATGTATCGGGTTCAAAGCCAGCCTGAACCATGGACGAGCCGAAGACGAACACCTTTCGTTTGTCTCTATTGTGCGCGACGATCTCCGGCAGATGCTCGAGCTGTGCCACGACGCGGCCGTTGATGTCGCCGATCGCTTGTAAGATGCCGTTGTAGATCAGCACCACAGCGCCGAACAACAGCACGCCCGCGCCAAGAGTCCTCAGAACAACCCGCCGGCGATTGGTCTGATCGAGGGTCTGATAGTCCGACTCGAGATCTGAATCAGAACTGGAAATATCAGAACTGGAAATAGATGAAGGCCTCACTGGGTGCTCCAACGATAAAGCATAGGGTTTGTAGGAAGATGAGAATGGGCCACAGCAGCCAGCCCCTGCGCTCGATGCCTTGACCGAAGCGAATGAAGATCCAGTCGACGAGATGCATCACCGCGAGTGCCAGCACCGTCAGCGCAAAGTAGATACCGGCATAGTCCAGGGCGGCGGGTAACGAGGACCCCAATGTGTGCATGTTGATCAGAACGCTGCCTGCCGTTTCGAGGTCCGGTGAGCGGAAAAACACCCAGCCGATGAGCACCAGGTAGAAAGTGAACGCCCACTTGACGAGGCGCACGGTCCATTGTTCCGACTCGCTGAAGCGCTTGAATGTCGCCATCGCCGAGAGCTGGTGCGTCGCCACGACCAGGAAACCGTGGAGGAACCCCCAGACCACGAACGTCCATGCAGCGCCGTGCCACAGACCGCCAAGCAACATGGTGATCATGATGTTGCGATAGCGATGCGTGCGGTTGCCCCCGAGGCTGATGTAGAGATAGTCGCGCAACCACGTAGACAGCGAGATGTGCCAGCGTCGCCAGAAATCCACCGGGGAGCTGGCGAAGTAGGGAAGACGGAAGTTGAGCGGAATCTTGAACCCCAAGAGCAGGCCGACACCGATCGCCATGTCGGTGTAACCGGAGAAATCGCCGTAGATCTGTGCAGCGAATGCGAGCACCCCGGTCCACGTTTCGATGAGGCTCAACGGTGCGCCCGAGTCGAACGTCGCGCTCACCAACCCCGCCAATAGATCGGCAATGGTCTTCTTGAACAGCCCGAGGGTGATCAATACAAACCCGTGTTTCACCCCGATCCAGGTGGGCGAAGGCATGACATCGAGTTGCGGCAGGATCTGGCGCGCGCGCAGGATGGGACCTGCAACCAGTTGAGGGAAAAACGCCAGTGCCGCGGTGAACTGCAGCAACCCCTTTCGCGGTTCCATCACACCCCGATACACATCGATCGTGTAGCTCATGCTCTGGAACGTGTAAAAGGAGATCCCCACGGGCAACACGAAAGCGAGCATCGGCCAGCTCACCTCGTAGCCGAATGCATCGACGAGATCCACGACGGACAGCATCGCAAAGTCCGCGTACTTGAAGACCGCGAGAATTCCGAGGTTCGTTGCGATAGAAATCGACAGCAGGAGCTTCTTGCGGCGCTTTTCCGTCGCACGGTGAATCCAGATTGCGACGAAATAGTCGACGATTGCGCTGAACACCAGCAGCGGGATGAACCGGTAGTTCCAGCCGGCATAGAAGACGAGGCTCCCCACGAGGATCAGCAGCAGTCGCGGGTAGCGCTTCAGGAATACGAAGCTGTAAAGGAGAAAGAAGACCGCGAAGAACAGAAAGAAGATGGGCGTGTTGAACAGCATGGAACTCTGGGGATTTTTTTGATCTCAGTATGGTCGTTGCAACAACTGCGTGGTGACGTTGCTGATCGCCCACATCCCCTCGAGGGTCATCATGATCATCGCCAGATTGGCGGCGATCCGGTGGCGTGTGAAAACGTCAATTGGTCCAGTCATCGTCTGATACGAACCTTCCCCTTTGGGGCACTCTATTCAGGAAGCGTGCCAAACCGGGGTTCGGCTGGGACGATTCGGCCTGCGGGGGTGCGGTGCAGATGCTTCGGCTGACCTATGTCATTGATTAGCAGAAAGATTTTGTTGCCAATTCGAAGGATTCGGGAGCTTGAAGGACGCCTTGGTGGAGGCGTGGAGGGTCGTTGGGTACCGCTAGGAT
>JAPULC010000207.1 GCA_027295305.1 Gammaproteobacteria bacterium | reverse complement strand
ACCCGCCGGCGGACGCCAAAGTGAGCACGCTAGAAATTTTTGGACCCGTTGTTTGCGTGTACGGCTACAACGATCTCGACGAGGCGATTGCGCGGGCAAACAGCTTACCCGTGTCCTTTCAAGCATCGGTGTATACGTCGAACCTGGACACGGCCATGAAGGCATTCAAACACCTAGACGCATCGGCCGTCATGGTGAATGACCACACGGCCTTCCGCATCGATGGCATGCCGTTTGCCGGATTGCATGAATCCGGTTTGGGTGTGGGCGGCATTCCTCACACCATGGAGGACATGCAGGTTAACAAAATGCTCGTCATCAATTCGCCGGAGATATAGCGCCGGAGGTATTGCGTCCAATCACCAGGTAGCCGAGGTACGCCAGCCACACCCACGCGGCGCCGAGCGCGAACCCGGCGATGGCGTCGCTTGGATAGTGCACGCCGAGGTACACCCGCGTAAACCCCATCGTCGGGACCATGATTACGGCGAGGACCGTGAGCGCAACGGCCAACTTTCGGTAGCCTAGTCGCACCGCGACGAGCACCAACGACGTGTAGAACACCATTGCGCTGAGTGCGTGGCCGCTCGGGAACGAGAAGCTCTGCGGATGCGTGATGGCGGTCACTACATCGGGAGGCGGTCGCGGGCGGGCGAAGAGCGCCTTGACGCCAGGGCTCAGGACAGCGCTTCCGAGGTTGGCGATGAGAAGAAAGGCTGCCTCTGCGCCGGCGTGTTGCATGCCGATCCCGATGGCGAGCACGAGCACGATGACTGCCGTCACCCGACCCTTGCCGAAGCTGGTGATCGCAACCATCACCTGCGTCCATGGCTCGGTACGGGCCTGTTCGATCGCCTCTAGGGTCGGCGCGTCTGGGCCGATCGGTCCTGGCGTGACAAACGCGGCGATCACACCGAAGACCAGCAACCCAATCACGACGATCAACGCCGGCCACAGATAGCGGCTCAACTTAGGCTAAGCCCGAGCGTGCGGTTACGGTGATGAGCTTAGCGCCTGTATCCCGAAGCGTGGACGCCTTTTTGAAATCAGGGTCGCTCTCAAACGCCTCGAGAGCCGCGAGGCTCGGGTAGGACGTCACGACGATGAGATCGGGCTTGTCGATTCCCTCGCCGATGATCTTGTCCGTCTCGAGCCAATGCTCCACCCGCACTTTGTGGCGAGCGAGTATCGGCTTGGTCATCTCTTGATACTTCTGCCAGATCTCATGGTCTCGCACCCAAAGCATTCTCACTGCGTAGTATCTGCCCTCACTCATCCTTCTCTCCTCGTGTCATCAACGTGGAGTGCCAGCGCCATATTTGGCTCATGCTGCCCATGGCAGCAAGACGAGGTTTCCTTTGATTTGGTTGTTGGCGATGAGTTTGTGTGCTTGCGCGGCCTCACGAAGGGGCAGGGTGCGATCGAGTATCGGCTTGATTCGACCGGCCTTGACCTGCTCGAGGCCCCACTTGAGGTCTTCGATGTCGCTTGCCATCGAGCCGCGCAGTGTCTTCTGACCGAAGAAGAAGTTCCGGACATCGAAGGTGGCTTCGGTGCCCGCCGAAAAGCCGAACGCAACAATCACGCCGAGCGCTCTCGCTGCGTCGATGCTCTTAGCGAGCTGATCACCACCGAGGTTGTCGATGACCACATCGGCGCCGCCTCCACTCCAGGCTTGCACACGTTCGACGAAGTCTTCGTTGCTGGTGTTGATCGCGAGGTCGGCTCCTGCCTTCCTGGCCACTCGCACACCGTTGTCACCGCGGGCCGTGCTTGCGACCTCAGCGCCGAGCGCCTTCGCGACTTGGATCTGCATGCTGCCGGCACCGCCCGACCCTGAATGCACGAGTACCTTGTCGCCCGCCTTGACTTCACCGATGATCTTGACCGATCGCGTCGCCGTGGCGAGCGCCATGGGCAGGGTCGCGGCTTCTTCGGGAGATAGGCCGGTGTCGTCGTCAACCAACCAGTGCGCGGGAACTTCGATGTACTGCGCGTACGTGCCCGGAACGCCAAGCCCCGGTAGTGTAAAGCTCGGTGCGGTGCCTGCGGGGCGAATCTCGTATTCGTCCTCGTCGGTCGGGAACCCAGGCACGGGGATCACACGCTGACCCACTTCGAATCCCGCAACGTCCGCTCCGAGTTTCGCAACCTCGCCTGCCGCGTCTGCGCCCAAGATATGCGGGAACGCGAGCTCGGGAGCGACCGAGCCTTCTCGAATGTAATGATCGAACCGGTTGATACCGGCCGCAAGGATCTTGACCAGCACATAGCCCGGCCGAGGGTCTGGGGTGGAAACCTCTTCGTACTTGAACACGTCGAAGTTTCCGAACTCGTAAATCACTGCTGCTTTCATGGTGTGCCTCCTAGAGACCCAATCTAGGCGGAGAACACTGTTGAGAGAATAGGGAAAATATGAGAAGCTTTCGTGCAGAATCTGCACAAATGGATTTGCTCGAGAGCATACGAATCTTTGCGTGTGTAGTCGAAACACGTAATTTCTCGGCGGCGGGGCGGCGTCTTGGGATCTCGCCCTCGTCGGTCTCGAGGCAGATCGGCGACCTCGAGGACGAGCTCGGTGCCCGTCTCTTTCATCGCACCACCCGCAAGATCAGCCTCACCGAGGCCGGTAGCATTTATCGGGAGCGTGCCGCGCAGATCCTGATGGAGGTGGACGAAGCAAAGCTCGCCGTCTCCGAGCTGGGCGGTACGCCAAGCGGGATCCTTCGGGTGACCCTGCCCGCCAGTGTGGGTCGCATGCACATTGTGCCTGCGTTGGCTGCGTTTCGTGGACGCTATCCGGCGGTGCAGGTCACGCTGCATGTCACGGATAGAATCGTCGATGTGGTCGGAGAGGGGTTTGATCTGGCCATTCGAGTGGGCAGGCCGCAGGACAGTAGTCTCGTGGCCAAAAGGGTGGGACGAGCACGCCGCGTCGTGTGTGCAGCGCGCGCTTACTTGAAAAAATGTGCGTCGCTCAGCTCACCAGAGGAGCTTGTGGATCACGAATGCCTTCTTTTCCGCACGCACCCTGGCGCGAACGTTTGGCGTTTCAAGAGACTGAGGCAGACCGTCGAGGTACGGGTGTCGGGCAGCATCGTCGCAAACGACGGCGAAGCACTCGTGGCCACCGCTGAAGCAGGTCTTGGGTTGATCCTGATGCCGTTGTGGCTGGTGGGGCCGTCGCTCCAGGCGAGACGTCTCGAAGAAGTGCTGCAGCGCTATACGCCCGTGCCGGAGGATACCCCGCTCTACGCGATGTACCCTCACCAACGCTACCTCGCTCCCAAGGTCCGTGCGTTCGTGGACTTTCTCAGCGAGCGCTTTGGGAACGAAACGCACTGGCACGGATCTGCCTAGCCTTGGTGTACACTCGCCTGATGGAACGAGCGCGCGAACGCGGCGCATCGATTGCGATCCTGACGTCAATTCCGATGGTGGCGCAGCTGGTGGCCGGACGCGCTGTCCGCGACACGCTCTTCTTGACCGAATACGACGCGTCGTATCTGCCTCGGGTGATGTTGGCGGCAGCCGCTCTTTCCTTGGTGTCCGCCCTTTCGGTCAGCCGCTTGATGCCACGTTGGGGGCCTCGCGGCACCGCCCTTTTGCTCGCTAGCATCAACGGCGCGATCTTCACCCTGGAAGCCGCTCTGATCGACGTCGCTCCACGCAGCATCGCGGTGCTTACGTACATCCATGTAAGCGTCGTCGGCGCGCTTGTGGTCAGCGCTTTCTCGTCGGTCGTAAACGAACGGTTCGATCCCCTCTACGCAAAGACCGTCGTTGCACGGGTTGGCACTGGGGCGGCGCTGGGTGGTGTGCTGGGGGGAGTCGTGGCGCTCCTCCTTTCCGCCGCCTTCGAGCTTGCAACCGTCCTCTACGGTCTCGGAGCGATCAGCGCGCTCGTCGCTGTGGGAGTCTGGAACGTTGGCAAATCCACCCAGTCTCAAAGACCGTCCGACGGCCAAACACGATTTGGCATCGAGACGATTCGTAAGGACCCCTATCTTTCGCGAGTCGCACTCACCGTGATGCTGCTCGGCGCGGTCGGTGTTTTGGTCGACTACGCCATGAAGGCGGAGGCCGACGCTCGTTTCAGCGACTCGGCGAGCCTCCTGTCTTTCTTCGCGGTGTTCTACATGGTGACCTCCCTGCTGACGTTCGTCATGCAAGCAGGCGTCGCGAAACCACTGCTCCAGAAGATCGGCCTTGGCGGAACCATGACCGTCCTTCCCTTTGCAGTCGCGCTAAGCGCGGGCTTGGGCGCCGCTTGGACGCATCTATGGACGGCTACCTTGGCGCGCGGTTCACAGACCGTCTTGTCGAGCTCGCTTTTTCGATCGGGCTACGAGCTTCTCTACACACCGATACCGCCGCTCAAGAAACGCGGGACGAAGGCGCTCATCGACATCGCCTGCAATCGAATCGGGTTCGGGATCGGAAGCATCATCGTGATGTTGATTCTGGTGGTCGCCTCTACGCCCGCTATTGCGACTTCGTGGGTGCTGGGCATCGCAACGACAGCTGCTTTGGTCGCTGCCTGGATGATCCGCCAGTTACAGGATGGATATGTGCGTGAGCTC
Source organism: Gammaproteobacteria bacterium (assembly GCA_027295305.1). GTDB lineage: Bacteria > Pseudomonadota > Gammaproteobacteria > Pseudomonadales > Azotimanducaceae > JAPULC01. The sequence continues at coordinate 799 of JAPULC010000207.1, read as the reverse complement.
GCCACGAGCCTACGCGATGGCTCGATCGCGCTTCAGTCCGATGACATCGTCGATGCGACGACCCTGCACACGTTCGCGGAGACCGCAGCAGTGCTCAACCGGCAGGAGCTGTTGGAACGCATCGAAGCGCTCGGTCGCAATGGAGACGATGGCTCGCAACAACGCGACACATGGACCGCTCAGCTGTCGGACCTGCTGTCCGCTGAGCCGAAGCGCGTGCTCAGCGTCCTCTCCGACGAGTCGTTGAGCCCGCGCCTCGCTGGGCCTGTGATCGACTTGCTGGGAAAGAACCTCTACGCCCGCGTCGCCTACCGCGCGCTCGAGCGGATGAGCTCACGGATCACGGGTCAGCTGATCGACGCGATGCTGTCGAGCGATAGCCCAGTCGCGGTCCGCCGACGCATCCCACGACTTTTGAGGAAGATCGAAGACCCGCGCGCGATGCGAGGGCTGATGGAAGGTCTTCATGACGAAGAATTCGACGTTCGGTACCGCTGCGCACATGCGCTCGTCGATCTGCAACGCGCGAACCGTGATCTGGGCTTTCCAGAGCCCGCAATCATCGATGCGGTGGGTCGCGAGCTCGCCTTGGACCGGGAGCAATGGCAGCATCGACACGTTCACGTTGCCGTTAATATCAGCTGCCAGGACTTTGTAATGCAGTAACTGCCCGGGCTGCAGCGGTGGACGATGAAGAATCCCACGCGTCTTATAGACTTTACCTTCCACGGCCACACCGCCAACCACACTGTCCAGTGTTGATTCATAATACAAGATGGAGGCAAGCCCCCCGTCATCG
>JAPULC010000206.1 GCA_027295305.1 Gammaproteobacteria bacterium | reverse complement strand
GACGAGTTGTTGGAGAAAACGGCTTCGCCCCACTATGCCGGCCGCGCCGCCGCCGCGGTTGCGCACGCCTCCGATGCGATGGGGCTGTCGGGATCGATCCAATCCTCCTATCAGTTGGCCACGCGATATGGATTCACCGACATGGATGGGCGTTGCCCCAATCCCATCTGACATGCCTGCGAAGCGTCCGCGTCGCACGTCGAATCGATGAAGGAACGATCCTGCGATCCATCACCGCGAGCGCTATCTCGCCCGCATGTTCTCGGACAACGATCTGGTGGAGGTGCGGCTGATCGGAGAAGGGCCCCTGCGTGCCGGTGTCTTCAGCGACGCGCAGGCCCTGCGCAGCGAAGTTCGACGCTCGTGGCAGGATGGCAACTTCTACGCATCGCTTAATCGTCCCCGGTGGCGCAGAGCCGACAACCGCCTTCGCGTCACGCGCACCGTTCTGCTATGACTCATCCACCGTCATTTTCGAGAATCCCGAAGGTTGGCCCGTGTTTCATTGCTCTCATGCGCACTGTTCAGAGCGACATCTGGCAGACGTGCTCGACGCGCTCGGCTAGTATCCCCGACTCTCACGACCCAGGGGACATGTCATGGCATCGATTTCCGCGCGTTCGCTCTACGCGCGCCTGACGGAGCCTGGGGAGTTCGCGATCCTCGACGTTCGCGAGGTAGGTCCGTTCTCCCGGGGCCACCTGCTGCTTGCGACCAATCTTTCGTTGGGACTTCTCGAGCTTCGCATCGCGGATCTCGTCCCCCACCGCAGCACCGATGTTTATCTGTGTGATGGCGGCGGCGACGAATCCCTCGCCGAGCTTGCTGCAAGTCGGCTGGAATCCGTTGGCTACACGCGCGTCACCGTGCTGGAAGGCGGGATTCAGGCATGGCGTGAGGCGGGACTCGAGGTGTTCACCGGGGTCAACGTCCCAAGCAAGGCCTTCGGAGAGTTTGTCGAGCACCGCTACGGCACACCGAGTGTGACCGCAACCGAGCTCGACGCACGGCTTTCGAACGGCGAGGAAATCGCGATCGTGGATTCGCGTCCACTCGATGAGCACGAACGGATGTGCATCCCGGGTTCCATCGACGTACCTGGGGCAGAGCTCGTCTATCGCATGGGCGATCTCGACAAAGGGATGCCAATCATCGTGCACTGTGCCGGTCGAACCCGCAGCATCATCGGCGCGCAATCCCTGATCGATGCGGGTTTCGAGAACGTCGCGGCCCTGGAGAATGGCACCATGGGCTGGCAGCTTGCCGGGCTCGAGCTCGAGCACGGTAGCCGACGGACCTTGCCGGACCCCTCCCCGGCTTTGCACGACCGCGCGCTGACGCAAGCTCGGGACGTCGCCAATCGGCATGGCGTGCGCTTCTTGGCGCCGAGCGATATCGAATCTCTGAGATCAGATGCTCGCACGGTCTTTCTGCTGGACGTTCGTACCGTGGAGGAATTCGAGTGCGGGCATCTTCCAGGCGCAGGTCACGCCCCCGGCGGGCAACTCGTTCAGGGCACCGACGAGTTCGCCGCCGTGCGCAACGCGATATTGGTGTTGTGCGACGACCAAGGTGTGCGCGCGCTGATGACGGGGGCGTGGTTACGACGCCTGGGCTGGGAGGACGTTTACGTGCTGACAGACTTTGGGGAGGATGGGTCGCTCGAAGAGGGTCCCAGGCGCGTACAGGCCCTGGGGTTTGTCGCCGCACCGACCCTCTCGGTAGCCGAGCTGATGTCGCTCTCCGAGAGTCGTGTCCTCGATCTGGCGCCCAGCAGCGAATTCGCGGCGGGCCACATCCCCGGCGCCTTCTGGGGACTGAGATCGTGGCTGCGGCAATCCCTCGAAGCACTTCCCGACACCGGCCGGCTCGTCATTACCTCTCACGACGGTGTGCTCGCACACTTTGCGGCCAATGAACCCGAAGCCCGTGCAGCCAACGCGGTGGTTCTCGACGGAGGCAATCAGGCATGGAGCCACGCTGGACAACCCCTCGAGCAGGGACGTGAGCGCCTCACCTGCCCGCCCGACGATAGCTGGCGTCCGGCCTTCATCGACCGGGAAGCGTCCCTGGCCTCGATGCGCGACTACCTGAGCTGGGAAACCGCGCTCCCCGATCAGCTTTCCCGCGACGCCAGCCTCCGGTTCGACTAGAGGAAATAGAGGACTGTCCTCTATTTCTGGTTTTCTGCGGAAATATTTTCGTGAATTTAGATTATAAATGGCCTTTAAATAATTGTTTTTATTTACTTTTATCTCCACCTGAAAGAGTGAAGTGTGGACACCTCCTCGAGGCAGGCGCATAGTTCCGCCGACCCGATAACAAGGAGACAGGCCGTGAAAGTCCAAGCCCTAGGACACGTGGTGCTGCGTGTGCGCAATCAGCAGCGAGCCGAGGAGTTCTACAACGGTGTATTGGGACTGCCCATCTGCGCGCGCCTCGACGACCCTCACATGACCTTCTTCACGCTGGGAAATCACCACGACTTTGCGGTGGCCGTCGTGGGCGACGACGCCGAGACGCCGGCGGAGACGTCCGTTGGCCTCGACCACGTGGCGTTCAAAATCGGCGAATCCACCGACGAGTTACGAGAGGCCAAGTCGCATCTGGAAAGCGCTGGGGTGAAGGTGCTTCCGATCGACCACGAGGTCACCCAATCGCTCTACTTCTCAGACCCCGACGGCAACACCGTCGAGGTCTACGTGGACGCCTCGGACGTCTGGAAGCAGGACCCCCAGCGCGTGGCACAGGACGAGCCGCTGGAGTTGTGAGCCCAATTTGCATCGGCGTATGATTCCCCCGCCCAGCCCGGGTGGCGGAACTGGTAGACGCAAGGGACTTGAGCAATTTGAGCACTCAGGTCGGAAACGCCTGACGTGAATGGAGTCAAACTCGGGGAACCCTCAGCTCGTCATGGAGGTGGCGATCCCGAGCTAAGCCTGCGCGACGCGCAGGAAAGTGTAGAGACTTGACGGCTCCTGCCTACGTCGTCGCGCGTCGAGAAACGTCTCGGACGCCGTCGATAAGGTAAAGAGAAAGTCCAGACCACAAATGCGCTCTGGTTGCGCAATCAGAGTGCAGCAGCGAAAGCTGTAGCTGGTACGAAAATCCCTTGGCCGTAAGGCCGTGCGGGTTCGACCCCCGCCCCGGGCACCAAAATGAAGCAAGGAGTGCTCAGTTGACCGAAGGGCCAACCGAATCACGAGACATCCTGCCGCAAGATGCGGACTCCGTACCAATG
>JAPULC010000205.1 GCA_027295305.1 Gammaproteobacteria bacterium | reverse complement strand
CCCCGCACCACTGGCAGGCGTTGTCGATCAACACCTCGCGCTGCAGGTGAACGATCAGCTTGTCCAGCTGACCATGGACGTCACCGACGATGTAAGTTCTTGACATGAAAAGGATTCTAGCAGCGATCCAGCCGGTCAGATGCTCCGCCCACAGCGGAAGCGCCTGAGCGGACCATCCTCGACCCTGTCTATCAAACAGCAGCTTCGGACGTTGTGAGCGATTCCCGGTTCCGCCATGATGAAGCGTAGCTCAGCGTTGGTATTTCATGTCCGAAAAGCCCATGACGGAACCCGTGAAGATCGGCCTCATCGGCTGTGGAACCATCAGTCCAGCCTATCTCAAGGCCGCGCAAATTTTCCAGAATATGGACTTCGTCGCGTGTGCGGACATCGATGACGAGGCTGCAACGCGCCGGGGCCAGGAGTTCGACATCCCGTCCATGCCCGTCGAGGCGCTACTGGCACGCGACGAGATCGAGGTGGTGCTGAACCTCACCGGGCCGAAGGCCCACACGGACGTGAACGCCCAAGCGCTGAAAGCCGGCAAGCACAGCTATTGCGAGAAGCCCTTCGGCATCGATGTCGCGGAAGGGCGCGCGGTGCTGGAGCTCGCGCGAGAGAGAGATCTGCGTGTCGGTTGCGCGCCGGACACCTTTTTAGGGGGCGGACACCAGACCTGCCGTCAGCTCGTGGATGCCGGTGCGATTGGCCGACCGATCGCAGCCACGGCATTCATGATGGGTCATGGTCATGAGTCATGGCACCCGAAGCCGGGCTTCTACTACGAGCCCGGAGGCGGCCCGCTGTTCGACATGGGTCCCTACTATCTGACGGCCCTGGTGAATCTTCTCGGTCCCGTACGCCGCGTATGCGCATCCACGGGCCGCGCATTCGAAGAGCGAACGATCACGTCAAAACCCAGAGGCGGCGAGCGGATTCCGGTGGAGGTGGACACGCATGTGGCAGGCACCCTGGACTTTCACGACGGCACCATCGTGACGATGGTGATGAGCTTCGATGTGTGGTTTCACACCAATCGAAACATCGAGGTGCATGGTACCGATGGCACTCTCTTAATCCCGGATCCCAATGGCTTCGGCGGGCCGGTGAAGCTGTGCGAAGGCGCGAGCCGGAAGTGGATCGAACAGCCGCTCACGCACGGCTACGTTGACAATATGCGCAGCGTTGGCCTTGCGGACTTGTGTGCTGCGCTACGCAGTGGGCGTGATTTTCGTTGCAGCGGCGAGCGGGCATTCCATGTGCTGGAGGTGATGGATGCGTTCGGACGATCGTCCAGCGAGGGAAGGCACATTGAAATCGAGAGCACCTGCGATCGTCCAGCGATGCTGCCGGTCGGACTTAAAGACGGAGAGTTGGATTGATGTCGAGACACGTGCTGATCACCTGGGGTGGCTGGGACGGCCATGAGCCGGAACAGTGCGCGAATCTCTTCGCAGAGATTCTACGCGACGAAGGCTGTGACGTGACCCTGCGAGATCACCTCGATGACCTCGCCAATGCCGAGTTCATGGCCGACCTCGATCTATTCGTCCCGTGCTGGACCATGGCTCGCATCGAGCGCGAGCAGGAGAAGGGGTTGCTCGAAGCCATTCGCAATGGTACGGGATGCGCCGGTTGGCACGGCGGCATGGGTGATGCATTTCGTGCAAATACCGAATATCAGTTCATGGTAGGCGGTCAGTTCATCTGCCATCCCGGGGGGATCATCGACTACGAGGTGAGCATCACCGAGCCGTCCGATCCCATCGTCGCAGGCCTGGAAGACTTTCGAATGCACTCGGAGCAGTACTACATGCACGTGGATCCCGCGGTAGAGGTACTCGCCGCCACGACGTTCAGCGGTGACTATTGGGACATCGACTGGGTGAAAGATGTCGTGATGCCCGTGGCGTGGAAGAAACGCTACGGAAAGGGCAAGGTGTTCTACGCATCGATTGGCCACGTGACATCCGACTTCGACGTGCCCGAGGCGAGAGAGATCGTGAAGCGCGGCTGTCTCTGGGCCATGCGATAGGAACGTCGAAAACCCTTGATCTTGGGAGCGCTTTCAACAATCCAGAGGCTGAACCGAAAACAAGGTTGTTCGAGAGCCTTTAAATCTGCTCGAACGCGAGGAAACGAGGAGTCAAGCAAATGCCGGATCATCCATTGCAGGTCACTGTCTGGGGCGAGAATCTCCACGAGCAACGCCATGAGAAGGTGCGGACGGTCTATCCGGAGGGGATGCACAATGCCATCGCGGACGCGTTGAGGGACGGGCTTGGAAGTCGAGCGGAAGTGCGGACCGCAACCCTCGATCAACCGCAGCACGGCCTCACCGACGAAGTCCTGGACAACACCGACGTCATGACCTGGTGGGGACACATCGGCCATCAGATGGTGGCCGACGAGATTGTCTCCAAGGTGCAGCAGCGAGTGTTGGAAGGCATGGGACTCATCGTGCTGCACTCGGCTCACCTGTCCAAGATTTTTCAACGCCTCATGGGCACGCGCTGCACGCTGCGCTGGCGCGAAGCCGACGATAAGGAGGTGATCTGGACGGTTGCGCCCACGCATCCCATCGCACAGGGCGTGCCGCAGCCGATGATCATCCCGCGTCACGAGATGTACGGCGAGTTCTTCGATATCCCCGTCCCCGACGAGGTGGTTTTCATCAGCAATTTCTCAGGTGGCGAGGTATTTCGCAGCGGCTGCTGCTTTCATCGCGGTAAAGGCCGCGTGTTCTATTTCAGTCCGGGACACGAGACCTATCCCATCTACTTTCAGCCCGAGATCCGCAAGACGCTGTGCAATGCGGTGGCGTGGGCTCATCAGCCGGAGCTCTTCAGTGTCGACACATCCCAATGTCCGATGACACCCACTGGCTGGTTCGAGCAGAGCGCTTGAGATAAGGAACGATCGAACGCAATCGTGTTCCAATGGGGCGGGAACGCACGGGGAGCACTTCCATGTCGAATCAGACACCCTCCATCCCGCTGTACTACCTTCTGCCTCTCAGGCTCTGGGTTGGGCTTTCCTTCGTGATCGCCGGGCAGAACAAGCTCGGACGCGGCAACTGGGGCGCGGATTTCGCCCCCAATGTCGAGGGATTCATCTCTTCGAATCTCGAGAATGCCTGGGGGTTCTACCGACCCTTTCTCGAGGGGGTCGTGCTGACGAATACCTCGACCTTTGCCGTGCTCGTCGCCTGGGGAGAACTTCTGTTCGGCCTGTCCGTGCTGCTCGGGTTGTTCACGCGAGTCGGTGCCGCCGTTGGCATCTTCATCATCGCGAACTTTACATTCACGATCGGACGCGGAATCTGGTTGCCCGGCATGGATGCCGCCTACATCTTCGCGTTGTTCACCCTTGCGTGGGCAGGCGCCGGAAGAGCGTACGGCGTCGATATGCTGATGAGGAAACGCTGGCCCAAAGTACCGCTCACCTAGCTGATTTCCGCACAAGAACTAGCGAGCGAGGGCTGCGCGGATTCCCTCGCACACTTGGTCCTGGTTCAAGCGTGCACCGTCAATGGTGATGTCGGCATACTTGCGATAGAGCACGCGTCGCTCTTCGAACAGCGCCTCGAAGCTCTGATCTGCGCGTTTTGCAATGCCACGCGAGTCGAAGTCAGTGACACGACTTTTGATCGCGTCGAGATCCACGTCAAGGAACACGACGATGCCCACGCGTCTGAGGTGATCCATCGCGGCATCGCTGTAGACGGCACTCCCACCCGTTGCGATCACGTGTCCGCAAAGCTCCATGGAGAGCAGCACGCGCTCTTCGATTCTGCGCAGCCCGAGATATCCATCTGCATCAAGGATTTCCTGCAGCGAGCGCTTTTCGGTCTTCTGAATGAGAAGATCGGTGTCCACGAAGTCACGCGCGGTACGCTTTGCGAGGATCACGCCGACGGTGCTCTTACCTGCCCCGGGCATCCCGATCAGAACGATGTTGCAGTGCGTGGGTTTCACGATCTTGGTCCTCAGCGCGCCCGCTTCTGCTCGACCACCAGATTGCGTCCGAGCTGCTTGGCTCGATGCAACGCCTTGCTCGCCGTGGACATCACCGCCGTGGGCGATGCGTGGTGGCCATCGCGATGCGCCACACCAATACTGATCGTGACGTGCACCCCGCGCCTGCGTAGCTCGTCTCCGCGGCGGCCCCGCGACGTCGCGATGGGGCGATCTCTGCCACGCAGCACGAACTGGTGGCCCTCGATCTCGGCACGAAATGCATCGCAGCGCGAAAGCGCAAAGCGCGATTGCAAGCCCGAGAAGATCACGCAGAATTCCTCGCCACCGAAGTGATAGGCATTGCCGCCGAAGCGTTGACGGAGCCTCGAGGAGACGAGGCGAAGCACCTGGTCGCCTACAGAGTGACCATAACGATGATTGAAACGACGAAGCAGGTCCACGTCGAGCAATGCCACGGCGTAGCGACGGCCCAGCTTCGAGAGATTTTGATCGAGGAGAAATCGTCCCGGCAGCTCGGTGAGCTTGTCGCTGAACGCATCGCGGTAGGCAGACAGTCCAAGAGCCGCGACCAGTGCAAGCCCGGCAGCGAAAAACCAGGTCACCGAGGCAACCTCTGCGGTCACCTGATAGACGCCGATGCCTGCAAGGAGTGCAGCCCCGCCGAGGCCGAGATGCAATGGGTCACGGCCTACATACCAACGGCTCAGCGCAACGGGCGCTGCAACCAACCAGAAAATACTCGAGAGATTCGGGGCAGGGTACGCGGTGCCTGCAAGCAACTGCGCAACGGTACGTTCCATTGCCGAGACTTCCGCCCAGCTCTGCGATGAGAGATAGAGGCCGAGGAGGCTCTGGGCCGTCAGCGCAGCGAGTGCATACACCGATCTCATAGAGACGAGAGCGAACTCGCGGCTCAAGGTCAGCGCAAGTAGATTGATTCCAGTGAAGATGATCGCGGTCTCGGGAAGATGCGCGCCGACGGCGAAGGTCAGCCACGGGTCCACAGAATCGCCATGCAGACAGAGCCAGGCCCATACGAGGGTGAGGAATGCGAACGTGGCGCGTCCGCCGCGAAACACCAGAGCGAGAACGAGTCCCGCAACGGGTATGGCAATGGAGCCGTAGAACATCACGGCATCGAAGTTCAGGACCGCGGATCCCAAGCTGATTTCCTGGCGAAACCGAGATAGGACTCAATGAGTCTAGTCGAGGGCCGCAGGGCCGACGAAAATGTCAGCGGCCTTCGCTATCAGAGCGCCTTCACTTGCCGGCGGCGGCTGGTCAACACATTCTCGGTGTATCCGTTGGACTCTTCGCGCCCCTTGAAGACCAAGTCCAACGCCGCCTGAAACGCGATGCTGTTGTCGAAATCCGTGCTCATCGCCCGATATTGCTCGTCACCCGCATTCTGCTGATCGACGACGCGCGCCATCTTCTCGAACGTCGCCACCACCTGCTCGCGATTCGTAACGTCGTGATGCAACCAGTTGGCAATGTGCTGGCTGGAGATGCGAAGCGTAGCGCGATCCTCCATCAGTCCCACGTCGTTGATGTCCGGCACTTTCGAGCAGCCGACGCCCTGCTGCACCCAGCGCGAGACATATCCAAGAATGCCCTGAGCGTTGTTGTCGATCTCGTTCTGAATCTCCTCTCGAGAGAGCTTGCGATCCCCGAGCAACGGCAGCGTCAGAAGATCATCCACACTCGCCCGTCCGCGCTTGCCGATCTCCGGCTGGGCAGCGAAAACATCCACCTGGTGATAGTGAATCGCGTGCAATGTCGCGGCGGTGGGTGACGGCACCCAGGCGGTATTGGCGCCGGACCTCGGATGGCCGATCTTCTGCTCGAGCATGTCGGCCATCGCATCGGGGGCCGCCCACATACCTTTGCCGATCTGAGCGTGACCCGAGAGGCCGGTCTCGAGGCCGATGTCCACGTTCCAATTTTCGTACGCGAGCATCCACGAAGCCGACTTTATCTCCGGTTTCGGGATCATGGGGCCCGCTTCCATGGCGGTGTGGATCTCGTCCCCCGTGCGATCGAGAAATCCGGTATTGATGAAGATCACGCGCTCGCTCGCCGCGCGGATGCACTCCTTGAGATTGAGCGTCGTACGTCGCTCTTCGTCCATGATGCCTATCTTGATGGTGTTGCGCTCGAGACCGAGAGCATCCTCGACACGGCCGAAGAGCTCCACCGTGGCCGCCACTTCTTCGGGACCATGCTGTTTCGGCTTCACCACGTAGATGCTGCCGGCCCTGCTGTTGCGATAGGAGCTCGCTCCCATCAGATCGTGCTTGGCCGCCAGGCAGGTCACCATCGCATCGAGAAAACCCTCGGGAACGGGTTCTCCGTCCGATGTGGTCACCGCATCGGTGTACATGTGTTGACCGACATTGCGCACGAGCATCAGCGCTCGACCGGGCAACGTCAGCTCCGTGCCATCGGGACCGGTGTAGGTGCGATCGGCACTCAGCGTTCGGGTCATGCTCTCGCCGCCCTTGTCGAACGTCGACGTGAGCGTCCCATTCATGAGTCCCGTCCAGTTGCGATAGACCTGGATCTTGTCTTGCGCATCCACGGCCGAGACGGCGTCTTCGCAATCTTCGATGGTGGTGAGCGCTGCCTCGAGCAGCACATCCTTCACACCGGCCGAGTGGGTTTCTCCCACGGGATGAGCGCGATCGATCTGAATCTCGATGTGCAGCCCGTTCTGTCTCAGCAGAACACTACGAACCTCCCCGTCCCGCTCGATGTGACCCGCGAACTGCTCAGGCGCGGCAAGCTCGCTCTCGCTTCCATCCTGAAACAGCGTCACCAGGACCCCATCGTTGACTCGGTACTCGGTCACGTCCGAGTGGCTGCCGCGCGCGAGGGCCACGACCTCGTCCAGAAACTCCGCGGTTCTCCCAACGACCTTCTCCCCGCGACCCGGATTGTAAGAGGTGCCCTTCTCGGTGCCTGGGGTCTCGGGAATGATGTCGGTGCCATAGAAAGCGTCGTAGAGGCTTCCCCAGCGAGCGTTGGCGGCATTCAAGGCATAGCGCGCGTTGTCTACCGGCACCACGAGCTGCGGCCCCGCCAGATTCGCAATCTCGAGATCCACGTTCGCGGTGGTGACACTGAAGTCCTGCCCCTCAGGTACGAGATAGCCGATCTCGAGCAGAAACAACCGCATCTCCCCAGGATCGATAGCCTGGCCCCTACGCTCCCCGAGCCAAGCATCGATGGCCGCCTGCAACGCGTCTCGCTTGTCGAGCAACGCTCGGTTCTTCGGCCCGAGGTCCCGCACGATGGCTCCAAACGAGTTCCAGAAGGCCTCCGGTTCCACCTCGGTCCCCGGCGCGATCTCGTCGCGAACGAGATCGTGCAGATCTTTCGAGACCTTGAGCTCCCCAATGGCAACGTATTCCGCCATGACACTTTCCTACGGCTGATATTTTTCGTGGAAGACGCGAGACAATAGGGGAAACGGGCGGAACGCTCAATAGCCCTGGTGACTCCTATGCCTCGCCGACGCTGAGGTAGATGAGGCCCCAATAGAACTCGCGGAAACCCACCACCCGGAGGTGGCTCGCCACGGACTCCCACGGTCGACGACGCAGGTACTCCGCCGAGACGCCATAGGGCCGCGTCAGCCAGAGCGGAACACGCACCATCCATCGCGGCCACGCTGTGGGCTCCTTCATCCCCAGAATGACCAGTCGTCCTCCGGGTCTCAGCGAAGCAGCAGCCCGACGGATGATCGCATCCACTTCAGGCATGTGAATGATTGCGAAAGTGCACATGATCGCCGCGACGTTTTCGGGGAACTCATACTTCGTTGCGTCGGATTGAACGAGCTCGACATTGTTCCAACCTGCCGCGTCGGCGCGCCCGCGAGCGCCTGCAAGCATCTCCTCGGTCAGATCGACTCCGATGAGCCGCCCTTCCAGACCCACCCCAGCCTAGAGCTGGCCGAAGTTGCGGCCATTGCCACAACCGAGGTCGACCACCACATCGCCACGATTCAGACGCAGCGCTTCGATGGCCGCATCGCGATATCGGCGCTCTCGAAACCCCAGGAGCTTGTACAGAGCGATGTCTCGGTCATAGTGAACGGCTCGCTGGCCGTAAACCTCACGAATCTCGGCGGGGCTGAAGGTCGTCATCGTCGTTCTCCCGCTGGAAAGCGAACGATCCGTCAGCACGACTACGGCGCACTGATCCGGATCAAGTTTCCGCTTTCATGTGCCGATTCTATCCCAGGTCAGCTTCCGGTCCCGCTCCGGACGTTCCGAGCCGTGGTTCCAAATCGCATCCCCTGCGTACGTGAACTACTACTCGATCGATCGACGATCCCTTACGCGTCGGAGAGACGAAGAACAGGAGTTCTTGACCCACTACACGGCCCTGCAGATTCAGTCCTCTGTAGGGGGCGCATCGCACGCCGTGAGGACTTGGTCAACGAGTGGCCGCTGCGTGCGGTAGGCTGCCGTAGGGCCAGGCTGGTGTTTTGTCTCAGAACGACACCAAGCGGGGCATCCACGTCGATCGCCGGGAAAAAACGAACCACAGCGCTCTCGTGCAGGTTTTATTTTCGATCCCGGAGTTTTCACACAGCCTCGACCCAAAGCGGTCACTCGCTAAAACAACAAATCCTGACGTAGACTAATTCTTCCTATAGAGGGGAAGGCGCGATGCAACTCACGCGGGCCGTGCTGATTGGTTTTTTACTCGGCGGCTACTTGTGCTCATCGGCTTGCGAAGCACCCAATGACCTTGGTAGCGTTGGATCACCGTCCAGAGGGCCGACCTTGATTCAAAGGCTGTTTGGGATGAGATCGGAGACTCAGGTCAGCGGCACCGCGAAGCTTTCGAAGGATAGCCTGAGGCGAAGCTCGGAAGCAGGGCGAGTGCCCGCTCCTGGCCAGGCCGAGAGCCGCCTGTTGCCCCGCACAATCTGATTTCTGCTTTCGACCCTAAGCCGCTATAACCAGGACACCATAGATTCAGCTTAACAAAACACCTCGCCAATTATCAGTCGCCAATTTTTCGACGTTTAGCTGTAGAGTGCGCGCCCTTGGCCAACAGGAGTACGCAGATGATACAGCTTGGCAATAGTCG
>JAPULC010000204.1 GCA_027295305.1 Gammaproteobacteria bacterium | reverse complement strand
GTCGCTCCTCATTAAATTCGCAGTATCGCGATGCCAACTAGCGTAGGCGCGGCGATTTGCTACCGTTTTGCCGGTGTGTAAAGTTATGTGAAGCTGCGGGGGGCGGATTCTCTGAGCAGTTCGGAATGGCTGCTATTGGCGGTAAGCAGCTGTCGAATATCAGTAAATATGCAGGCTAGGCGGTCGAGAGAGCGCTCGTTCGGTGCTCGCGCGGGCTCAGACCGCGGACACGCTTGAAAGCAGCGCTGAAGGCAAAGGGGGTCGCGTAGCCGACCTTCTCCGCAACTGTACCTACCGTTTCGTCCGGTTGGCATAGCAGATCTGCGGCCATTGCCATTCGCCAGTTCTTCAGGAATGTCATAGGTGGCTCGCCCACCAGGTTATGGAACCGGCGCGCGAGCGATGCGCGAGAGGCGCCCGATTCGGCCGCGAGCTTGTTCATCGTCCACGGGTAGCCGGGATTGTCGTGCATGACGCGCAGCGCGCGCTCAACGATCCGATCGCCCTGAGATCGCCACCAGTCCGGTCTGCTGGAGTCCTGTTGCGCGAACCAGGCCTTGAGCACAGCAGTTACCAGCAGATCAAGCAACCGATCCAGTACAGCGGCCTGACCGGGCTCGTCTTTGACGACTTCTTCACAGAGCAATGGAACGAGAGGGGACTCCCAGTCAGCATGCGACAGCGATAGAACGCTCGGCAGCGCGTGTAACAGGCGATCACTAATGTCGCTCAGATGCTCATAGGCGCCGACCAGGAAAACCGTCGAGCCATCGGGGTCGTTGCCCCACGTTCGTACGCCGTGCGTCATCTCCTCCAAGACGGAGTTGCCATCCAGGTCGCAACAGCGCTGGTTTGGGTGGATAACGACGATAGGAGGCGTCGTGGGCGAGTCGGCGACATTGTAGTGGTCCGGTGCGCGGGTAACGGCGATGTCCCCCGGGCCGATCCGCACTGGGTCGCCGTCGTCGGGCACCACCCACGCCTCGCCCGTCACGCCGGCGATCAGCGTCAGTGGTGACTCGGCCAGGATTCTCAGCGACCACGGTGAGTTCATCACCGTGCGCAGGGCGAAGGCGCCACGAGCACGCGGCCCATCCAGCAGTCCGCCTAACGTGTCCATGGACCGAATTGTAGACGAACACGTATGAATCTGATCGTCTCGAGAATGGTGTGTCGGCAGGACCGCCCTTAATCTGAACAGCGTGGAATCCAACCTACTTGGCAAGAGCAAACTGACACAGACCGGAGAGAATCATGAGTGCACAATCAAGCAGTTACGGAAATCAGGAGGGCATCACGCTTGTACTGGGCGGTACGGGCAAGACGGGACGTCGCGTCGCAGAAAGACTCGAGCAACGCGGTATTCACACCCGCATCGCGTCCCGGTCGGCGAGCCCTTCATTCGACTGGAACGACCCGAGCACCTGGAATGGGGTCCTCGAAGACGTCACAGCGGCCTACATCACCTACGCCCCGGATCTCGCGATCCCAGGCGCAAGGGACTCGATTCGAGCGTTCGTGGAAAAAGCGACCGCGCAGGGCGTTCAGCGCCTCGTGCTTCTGTCAGGTCGCGGCGAAGAAGAGGCGCAAGCCTGTGAGCGGATCATTCAGGAAGCCGATGTCGAATGGACGATCGTTCGGGCAAGCTGGTTCATGCAGAACTTCTCGGAAGGCGAGTTCCTCGGCATGGTCATGGATGGCGCCATCACCTTGCCCGCAGCCGATGTTCCCGAGCCCTTCGTTGACGTCAATGACATCGCCGATGTTGCGGTTGCAGCGCTGACCGAGGAAGGGCATGCCTACGAAATCTACGAGGTAACCGGCCCGCGCATGCTGACATTCAGCGAGCTGGCGCAGGAAATCTCGCAGGTCGCCGGTCGAGAGGTCCAGTTTATTCAGATCCCGGAAGAGGCGTTCGGCCAGGCCATCGCAGAATCAGGCGCACCCGAGGATATCGTGTGGCTATTGAACTACCTGTTCGAGACGGTTCTCGATGGTCGTAACTCTTACGTCTGCGATGGTATCAAGCGTGCGCTGGGTAGGGAGCCGACCGACTTCGCGGAGTATGCGCGCCGCATCGCGGCTCGCGGTATTTGGAACACAGCGGATGACGAGGTGGCAGCATGAATGTCGTGATCACAGTTGCTGTTGTGCTGGCGTTGCTCGGCTCTGCATTGATCGGTGGCGTCTTCTTCGCCTTCTCGAGCTTCATCATGAAAGCACTCGCGCGTGTGCCCTCTTCTGAGGGCATCGCCGCGATGCAGTCGGTCAACGTCGTCGTGATCAACCCCTCGTTTCTCGGTGCGTTCTTCGGAACGGCCGTGTTGTCGCTCGGCACGTGTGGGCTCGCATTGGCAGGCTGGAGTAATCCCTCCGCGCCCTTCTTCTTGGGCGGGGCGCTCTTCTACCTCGTGGGCACCATCCTCGTCACTATGTTCGGGAACGTTCCATTGAACGACCAGCTGGCCGCCGTGTCCGCTACGAACCCCGGCGCCCGTGAAGTGTGGGAACACTACCTGGGCCGGTGGACGATGTGGAACCATGTTCGGACAGCCGCCGCGATGGTCGCCGCGTTGCTGTACACCTTGGGGCTCATGCAGAACGCGGGCACGTGATGTCGAGATTGACTGAACGACTGCTCTAGGCCGAAAACTGCCGGTCGTTAACAGTTAATATGCAAGCAGCCGCATAAAGCTAGCCCGTTTGTTTTTTCTTTTTTGTTACCGTTGTTTTGAGCGCAGTCATGAAGGGCTGAGCA
>JAPULC010000203.1 GCA_027295305.1 Gammaproteobacteria bacterium | reverse complement strand
CTGCGACAGCCATCTTTCCAAAGGTTCGTTAGCGGCATACGTCATCGCGCACCCGAGCTGACAAAGACAAGAACGTTAGACGAAAAGGAGGGAGCACGCCAATCGACGCATGACGATGGGTGCGAGCTGTACGGGCGCACGAAGATTGACCTAGACTAAAATCTCACCGGAGAAACCCATGGACAAGATTTCCCCTCTCGAGCTCAAGCACTTGCTTCTCGGCGAGGAGGAGCTCGCGCTGATTGACGTGCGCGAACAAGGCACATTTTCGGAATCACATCTGCTGTTTGCGGTCTGTGTGCCGCTCAGCCGCCTCGAGCTTCTGATTGGAGACCTGGTGCCGCGCAGGGACACCCGCCTGGTGATCGTCGACGAATCGGCGAGCGACGATTTAGGCAGCCGCGACAATTTAAGCAGCCGCGGCGCTCAACGCTTGAGCGAGCTCGGCTACACGAATGTCATTCTGCTGGATGGCGGCGTGGAGGCGTGGCGGTCGGCGAGCCTGGAGCTCTTCTCCGGCGTCAACGTGCCGAGCAAGGCATTCGGCGAGTTTGTCGAGCACAACTACGAAACGCCGCGCCTTGCCGCTGCCGAGGTGAAGGCGATGCTCGATGAAGGACGTAACATGGTGATCGTCGACTCGCGGCCGTTCGAGGAATACCACCGCATGAACATCCCCACGGCGACCGACATGCCCGGCGCGGAGCTTGCCTTTCGCATTCACGACGTCGCACCCGATCCAGAGACGTTTGTGGTGGTGAACTGTGCCGGAAGAACGCGCTCGATCATTGGCGCGCAAAGCTTGATCAATGCGGGTATCCCCAATCCGGTTGCGGCGCTGAAGGACGGCACGATGGGCTGGCATCTGGCCGGATTCGAGCTGGAGCACAGCTCGACACAGGTGGCGGACGGGCCGAGCGCCGCCGGTATCGAGAAGGCGCTGGCCGCCGCCGCGCGGGTGGCTGAGCGCTTCGGGGTGCCGACGGTCACGCCCGAGACGGTCGAACAGTGGCTGCAGGATTCGGGCCGTACGACATACCTGCTGGATGTTCGCTCACCCGCCGAATACGAGAATGGTCATCTTGCCGGGTACCGCAACGCGCCAGGCGGCCAACTCGTCCAGGCGACCGATGAGTACGTCGCGGTGAAGAACGCCTGGCTGGTGCTCTCCGATGACATTGGGGTGCGCGCCACCATGACAGCCTCCTGGCTCATTCAGATGGGTTGGCAAAACGTCTACGTGCTCGAAGGCGGCATCGGTTCTGCACTGTTGGAGAGAGGGGCGCGGGAGCCAACGTTGCTCGGCGAGATCGACGCGGCTACGGTCACGACTGACGCGCTCGCTCACGCCCTTGGCGACAACGCGGTGACCGTCATCGACCTCGGGCCTAGTACAGGCTACGAGCAACATCACATCCCCGGAGCGTTGTGGTGTGTGCGCGCCCGCCTGGCCGAGGCGATTGCGCCTCTTCCGGCGACCGCGGACATTGTGCTCACATCAACCGATGGCCTGCTGGCGAGGCTGGCGTTGAAAGAGGCTCGCGCGCTCACCGCCGGGGAGGTGCAAGCCCTCGATGGGGGAACCGATCGCTGGCTTGCCGAAGACCGCGTTACAGAGTCAGGCCTCGAGCACATCGTCGGGGACACCGACGATGTCTGGTACAAACCGTACGAGCATCGCGGCGCGCAGGAGAAGTTCATGCGCGACTACCTCACCTGGGAAGTGGCGCTTGTCGAGCAGATCGAACGCGACGGTACAACGCGATTTCGGGCGTTCTGACCGGAATCTCAATCCACCAACCGATCCGCCACTCCACCCGCAGTTGCGACGCGCTGGGCGAGGTTGCATAGTTCAAAGATGAGCTATGCGTTGGGTGACTTCTGTGACGACACGCGCGCAATCCTGTTGGAGAGCGACGATCGTGATGGCAGGGAAATCATCAGGCAAAAACTCGAGTTGCTACTTCGCGATGCGGCGTTTTGCGCAGCCTATGTTGGCCCGGATAGCGACTTGGGCGTGAGTCAGATCTTTGCGGATCCGGACCTCCATTTTTGCGTACTGGCGTACAACATGGCTGAGTCACGTACATCGCCGCCTCACGACCACGGTCGATCGTGGGCCGTCTATGGACAAGCGGCCGGACACACGGATATGACGATCTGGTCGGCGGCGGGCTCCGGTGATGGGAAGGGCCATCGAGAGGGCGATGGGCAGGACGACGGCAACATCGAGCCGGTTCGGACCTTTCGTCTGGAGCCGGGCCAAGCGGGGTTGTTCGACGTGCGCGAGATCCATTCGATTCAATACCCTGACGGGTCGAAGTTCGTTCGTGTAACGGGCGTGGACATGAGCCAGGAGGCCCGGCGCGTATTCGACCTCGAGACGGGAACCGTCCGAGAGATCGAACACGTTGGCTCCGGCAATGCCTGCTGACGGCGAAGCGACCCGGGCTGCTAAGGAACAGCACCTTCCGGCAGCGCATAAGCGATCACCCGCCCGCCGGTTTCCGGGGTGCCCTCGCCTTGAGCCATAGCCTCGAGATCGTCAAAACTGCCTTGCGGTGCCCCCGTACCCGGCACGGTGACCAACACATACTGCCGATGAGTCGTCGGACTCACGTAGCTCCTGGGTGTGGCATCCGAGCTACTGCGCAGCTCATCCTGCCAGATCACTTCGCCGGTCAGCGCATCGATGGCGCGCAGTTTTCCATCCATGACACCGGCGTTGAAGATCAGACCGCCAGCCGTAATGAAAGAACCCGCCGAATAGGGGAAGCCCAGACCGAGCGGGCCCATGCCCCGTCGCCATACGATCTGCTGCGTGGTGAGGTCGACCACCGCGATTTCTCCATAGGGCGGTTTGAGGCAGGGCATACCGAGTGGCGATGCAAACAGCCCTACCCGCGCGGCAAAAGGCGTGCCGCGCTGCGGGCCACCAACGCCATAACCAAGAGAGATGCCCTCGCCCTCGTTGGATGCCACCAGATCTTCTTCTCGCGGGATCATATGAATGATCCAGGGTAGATGCAGGTTGTTCACCACCATCAGCTGACGCTCTT
>JAPULC010000202.1 GCA_027295305.1 Gammaproteobacteria bacterium | reverse complement strand
TTCTATATCCTTCAGTTTACGTAGTGATGAAGGGGAGTGGCTGCTGGAGGTTTCTCGGGCGGGCGTAGCGGGTGCAGCGTACAGGGACGTGCAAGCTGTGCCCGGTCCGCCAGCGAGGAGGACATGGAAGTCCGACGAGCGCTAGCACGGGGAACCTCCAGCAGCCGCTCCGTGCGAAGATCTTCACTCCGGCCTAAAGCGTTCTAACTTTGCGCACAGAAGTCCGATCATCGGCGACTGGAGTTTTGTCACCTCACGCACTCTCGCCCTTGTGGACTCGTTGGCACGCGATGCCGATGCGTCGTGCTGCCTCTTCCAGGTGCTCCATCGGTGTCCACGCGAAGGCGATGCGAAGGTACTCGCCATCGTCGTGGTTTTCGGCGTTCGTATCTGGATAGAAGCCTGCGCCAAGATTTATCTGCACACCCTCTTCCATGCACGTGCGCCAGAGCGCTTCGCTGGCGATTCCGCCGACGACCGAAGGCCAGAGATAGAAGCCGCCGAGCGGCGGCTCGAACTGAAGGAAATCGCCGGCGTGGCGTGCGAGCGCATGCGCCGTGATCTCCATCTTTTCTTTGTAAAGCCGGCGCATCGCGTCGACGTGGGGCTCGTAGAGGCCATCGGTGACGAGCTCGCCAAGCATTCTGAGCGCCATCTGATTCTGGCCCATCGCAAAACGCATGCGGCGAAACAACGCAATGAAGTCGGGTGATGCGTGAATCCATCCGACTCGTAACCCCGTGGCCACGGTCTTCGAGAACGTGCCGACGGTGATCACACCCAGGCCTTCCCCAAGAGTGCTCATCGGCGGAGGCGGCGGTTGATCGTAGTAGAGCTCTCCATAAGCGTCGTCGTCGAGGATCAGAACGCCGTGGCGAGCGGCCACCGACAGAAGTGCCTTGCGCCGCTCCAGCGTCAGCGTGCGGCCGGTCGGGTTCTGGTAGCTGGAGATGGTGTAGATCAGCTTCACGCGCCGGCCGTTGTTCTTCAACGATTCGATGGTCTGGTCCACCAGATCCACTCTGAGCCCATCTTCATCCATCGGTACGGCGACGACCTCCGCCGCTACGCCACGGAAATTGTGAAGCGTACCCATGTAAACCGGGCTCTCACTGATGATGACGTCGCCTGGATCGATCAACGAACGCACGATGAGGTCGATGGCGCCGGAGGAACCATTGGTGAGTTGAAACCACTCGTCGCCCACCTCCATCTGACGCGTGCGGGTGTAATGCGCTGCGAGCCAGGCACGCAGTGGGTAGTAGCCCTGCCCGAATCCATAACGTAACGAAGCGTCGCCGTCGCTCGCCATGACCCGGGTCATCGCCGCGTTGATCTGCGCGCGCGGCAAGGCATCGCTATCGGGAATGCCGACACTCAGATAGAGCGGCTCGCGCTTGGGCTCGACCCCTTCGGGAGGATCCCACTCACCGGGGGTGTTCATCAGGCGAACGGCGGGAACGCTGGCGAGCTCGCTCAGATCCCGTCCGGTCCAGCGAGCGGCGAGCGCCGCGGCCGGATCGTCTTGCGGGCTCATGGAGGAGAAGTATTGCTGAGGGGTGCAGGTTGATCTCGTACCTGGACCTCTTCGCCGGTTCGATGTGTATCGGTGTCCTCACCCTGCGCTGCGATCTGCTGCTCGATCCAGCGCACCAGAATGCTCCACTGACCTGCCTCCCGCGCTGCGCGACCCCCCAGCTCGAGCACGCCCTGGCCCATGTCGGTGGCGTGCACGTACACTTGCATGTCGTGGAAGGTCGCAACCAGGGGCACGTGAGCGTCGTCGAGAAATTTCATCAGCTTCTTGAACATCAGGGTGTTTTTGCGCACGCGGTTCGCGATGACCGCGATGGGAGCGCGCAGCTGACGTTGCTCGTGAATCTTGACGAGTGCAGTGAGGAACACCGCCGCGGCGCGCATATCGATGGATGACGGTAGCACCGGAACGAGCACTACGCTGGATCTGCGCATCAGGTCCCCAATCCGGGTCGGTTCGAGTCCCGCCGGCGTGTCTTCGATGATGCGTTCGGTATCGATGGGAAGCCTCAGCTGAAACGAGCGGGTCATGCCCTCACGCGGCTGTTGGTGCGCCTCCACGACATTCACGGGAGGTAATCGGGAACTGCGACGCGCGAGCCACTCACGGCTGGATCCTTGCGGATCGTGATCGAACAGGGTGGCAACGAGACCTCGGTGAGCGTAAATGGTGGCCAGGTTGGTAGCGAGGGTGGTTTTCCCACATCCCCCTTTGGGGTTCACGATCAGCACGCGCGGCGGATAGTTGTCATTCGCGTGAGCCATTGTGGGCACCTGAAAATCGCCGCGCTAATGTAGCATAAAAGGCATCGCGACCTGCCTGGTCGCGGGCATGAATTGGCCCGGAATATCGCACAGGAGCGGCCCCGCAAAGGTGGCGCTGAGCGGGCTTGCGGCAACTTCTGAAACCTGAGGCGGGGGCTCCTACGGGATCGAGATTCGAGGTTTCACTCGGTGAGCTCGGGCTCTGCCGTGCAAGCCTCGATCAGCTGATCTTCAAGAACGAAACGCTCTTCCAGGCGCAGCCCGAGGTCCGCGAGCAGCGGGGTGAGCTCTTCGGGTGACTCCGGAACGGTGCAGACGTCGTCGAACGCCAGAGCCGCCTTGGTGGTGTCGTGGATGGCGAGGTAGAGAGCACTCAGCAGCTCCCTCGATTCGAGGTTGGCTTCCACGAGGTGTTCATACACTTCGAAATGCCCGGCGCATACGTAGTCTATCAGTGCGGATCGGAAATCCTCGATGGCCTGGGTTTGCGAATGGTTGGTCAAGCGGGCGAAAAGTCTCATGAGTTCGTCGCGGGACTCGAGCCAACGGTCGATGAGCCCATGATGGGTGCCTGAGGCCTTGGTCGTTCCGTCGATCATTGCCTTGATCCCTCTTCGGATCGGAGTGCGAAGCATAGCGCCGATTTATCATAAGACGACTCGATATCGACCTTAACTTATTGGAATTGATCGAAAAAACGATGGGCGGCGGTTGCGGGTGGCTCAGCGGTTGCGCGGAGCGAAAACACTAGCGCCGAACAGCGCCGCGAGGCCAATGAACCCGATCAAGGTCCACCCGGGAATCGAGAGTCCTAGAAGCGACCACTGAACTAGCGCGCAATCCCCGCTGCCGGTGATCATGACCTCGAGCACCTCGGACAGAGGAAATACCTCCAGCATGTAGTCGAGGCTCGGCCCGCAGGCGGGTACCTGGTCCGGGGGTAGGCTCTGGAGATACATCTGGCGAATCGAGAATCCGCCCCCCAACAGGGCCGCACCTCCCCCGAGCCCGGTGTACAGGTAAAGGCCCCATCCGACGGGGGCGTGCACCAGGGCGATCAAGGCAACGACCCCGGTCGCGGCCACCCAGATGCGCTGCATCATGCAGAGCGCGCAGGGCTCGAGCCCCATGGCGTGCTGCATGTAGAGCGCCGCGCCAAACATGACGGCCACGCCGGTGAGCGCTGTCGCGTAGCATAACCGCGGTGTCAGCCAAACCACGGGGTGCTTCAGTTCTCGCACTGCCATTGCCTCACGTGTTCCTCGAGCCTCGGGTAGTAGCTCAGGAAATCCGAGGCCAGGTCGTCGTAGTGGCTCGTGAGTCCCGCCATGGCGCCCTCGGACACATCGTCCCGGTCGAACCTTCGCGCCACATACTCGAACGCGCCCCTGAGGGTCTCGCAGTCCTGATAACGTACCAGAGCATCGCGCTGCGCCATTCGCCGGCGATAGCCTTCCGCTGCGGGAGGCATCCACTCGCGATGTCGCTCCAACACGCCGTATACGCTCTTCGCGAATGAGGAGAGATTCTCTCCCAGATGAGTCTCGAAGTTCGTCGCTAGAAAGTGATCGCCGA
This sequence comes from Gammaproteobacteria bacterium, assembly GCA_027295305.1. Taxonomy (GTDB): domain Bacteria; phylum Pseudomonadota; class Gammaproteobacteria; order Pseudomonadales; family Azotimanducaceae; genus JAPULC01. The sequence goes on along the minus strand of JAPULC010000202.1, from coordinate 42,263 downwards.
TGATATCGATGATGATGGGAACGAACCGCCTGATCTTCGGATCGAAATATTGCGCGCTATTGCGCATGGTGGGCTCGGTCGCGGTGAACGCGTCGATGCTTCGATGCAAGCGGATGCCTTTTTCGATCGCGCGGGGACGCTCGCCGACGAGGACACCTTTCACGAAGTCGCCAAGAAATCCGCCCACCATCAACGGCTCCTCGGGATGGGCGAGGGCCAAGTGAGCAAGAAAGTTCATGACGCTTGCTGCTTGCGGTTTTGCGGTACCAGTAGATCTTGCGAGAGATAGCGCTCGATGTACTCGTCGAAGGTGAGCGAGTCTGTGCCTTCTATGCGCTTCTGCTCTTCGAGGGAAGCTTCGCCCATGCGGCGAAATTCGCTCTCGCGCTGATCGCTGAGCGGGCGGCTGCGAAAATAATCGCGGTGCGTCGTCGATTGATCCATGGCGAAGCGAAAAAATGGAATGCCGTCGCTGCGCAGACGTTCGAGGACTCGGGCAGAGGGTGTTGCGTCCGGGTTCTCGACCTTGGCGACTTGTGATGCAACCGCTTCGCCGTGCGAACGCGTATTGCCGGCCGAGTCCAGAAGCTCGGCGATAGGTTGGACGCGATCGAGTAGCTCCGTGCTCCATGTGGAAAGTCGCTGGTCCCTACCTTGACCCACGAGTGTGAGGCCGGGTCGGCGTCCCTCCTCCACGACGAGCAGTTGGTTGTGCGCGTGCTCGGCCGACTCGTCCGGGGTGTCGGGTGGACTGTCTTCGAACAGGCAGAACAGAAGAAATACATCGAGAAAGCGCATCGTCTCGTCATCGATGCCCGAGCGAAGGAACGGATTGAGATCCAGCGCCCGCACTTCGACATACTCCACCCCACGCTCTCGCAATGCGCGCAGAGGCCGTTCGCCGCTTGTAATGCGGCGCTTCGGTCGAATCGCCCCGTAGAATTCATTCTCGATCTGCAGGAGGCTCGTGTTGAGCTGAAGGTATTCCCCGTCGCGTTTGACTCCCAGACGCACGTACGGCGGATGTGGGCGCGTCAATGCCTCGTGCATCGTCACCGCGTAACTCTCGAGATTGTTGTATGAGACGTGCAACGCCGCTTGTTCCTCGCCCTGATATCCGAGCCGCCCCATTCGCAGAGACGTGCCGAACGGAGCGTGAAGCGTGCCAGCGTCGAGTGGCTCGAGCCGGTGACTGCGGGTTTTGAGAAACGTTCGGCACACCGCAGGGGAGGCGCCGAATAGATAGAGAAGAAGCCAGGAGTAGCGTCTGAAATTTCTGATGAGACCAAGATAACTTTCGGTCTGATAGTCCGTGAGCGGCTGCTTCGACTTATCGCCGTTCGCGAGATAGGGCCAGATGGTTTCAGGCATCGAGAAGTTGTAATGGACGCCCGAGATCGTCTGCATCAAACGACCGTAGCGATGACCGAGCCCGAGCCGGTAGACGGTCTTCGCCGTTCCGACGTTCGATGTTCCATACCGGCCAACGGGTATGTCGGCGTCTGACGACAACATGCAGGGCATGCTCGCTGCCCATAACACCTCGTCGCCGATGTGGCGTACGACGTATCGGTGGATCTCATCGAGTTCTTTCAGGCAGTCATCGGCGCTGGAGTGCACGCCGGTGATGAGTTCGAGCTGCGCCTCACTGAAGTCGGTGGTGATGTGTGGATGTGTCAGCGCTGACCCGAGCATGGAGGGATGGGGCGTCTGCGCCAGATAACCGCTCTCGGTGACCCGCAGGCTTTCCTTCTCCACACCACGCCTGAGCGACGCCATCAGAGGACGGGCGCCGGATCCTGAAACTGCTTTGAGGCGTTGTTCGAGAGTGTTCAAAATTACAGCTGAGAGTTACTGGCCCAAGGAGCGATAGTAGCAATTGCCGTCGGTAACTGTCGCTCAGAAGTCTGGTGACGGACCTGCCGCGACGATGGACGCGTCGACGTCGAACTGCTTGAAGTTCTCGTTGAACTCGGCAATGAGCACGCGCGCAGCTTCGTCGTAGAGGGAAGGATCGGGCCACGTATCCCTCGGATTCAGCAGCCGTGTCTCTACGCCCTCGACCACGACGGGTATTTCGAGGTGCAGGCCGTGCAGCTGCTTTCTCGGCGTGTCAACCAAGCGGCCACTTTGAACTGCCTTGATGATGGCGCGTGTCGTGGGAATGTCGAAGCGACTTCCTCCTTCACCGTATCGACCTCCGGTCCAGCCCGTATTGACTAGATAGACCTGGGTGTCGAACTCCTCGAGGCGCTTGATGAGAAGGGCGGCGTATACGTGGGCTGGGCGGGGGAAGAAGTCTGCACCAAAGCACTTTGAAAACGTGGAGCGCAATGCAACGGTGGAACCCACCACGGTGGACCCCACCAATGCGGTGTACCCCGATAGAAAGTGATATGCCGCAGCTTCTTTGGACAACAGCGCCACCGGAGGAAGCACGCCGGTCATGTCACACGTCAGAAATATGACCGCGTTTGGCTCGCCTGCGTTGTTCGATTCCACCCGCAAGGCGATGTGGTCGCGCGGGTAGCAAGCGCGGGTGTTCTCGGTGCGAGAGTCATCGTCGTAGTCGGGTTCTCGAGTCTCTGGATCGATGACCACGTTCTCGACGATCGTGCCGAAACGTATCGCGTCCCATATGACGGGCTCGTTCTTCTTCGAAAGGTTGATGCACTTGGCGTAACAACCGCCCTCCAGGTTGAACACAATGCCCTTGCCCCACCCGTGCTCGTCGTCACCAATGAGATAACGCGCGGGATCCGCGCTCAGGGTCGTCTTGCCGGTTCCGGACAAGCCGAAGAAGAGACAGATATCTTCGCGGCCGTCATCGGTGCGCGCGACGTTCGCCGCGCAGTGCATCGGCAATACGTCCTTTTCGGGGAGAAGAAAATTCTGAACGGCGAACATGGATTTCTTCATCTCACCCGCATAGGGCATGCCCGCAAGCAATATCTTGCGCTGTGCGAAGTTGATGATCACGGTGCCGTCGCTTGCGGTCCCGTCACGGCCCGGGTCGCAGACGAAGTCGGACGCACTCAGGATCTGCCAGATCTCCTTCCCCTTGGGGTTGAATCGACGCGGGCGAATGAACAGCGCCTGTGCGAACAGATTGTGCCATGCGGCTTCGGTGCGCACTTCGATGGGCAGGTAATGTTCCGGATCGGCTCCCACATGAAGATTTGCGACGAAGTTGTCGTGATCGGTGAGGTGAACCTCGACGCGATTCCACAGGGCGTCGAACACCGCCGGCGCGATGGGTTGGTTGATCGGTCCCCAATCGATCAGATCGGAGGTGCTGGGTTCGTCGACGATGAAGCGATCACGTGGAGAGCGGCCCGTGCGTGCACCTGTCTGGACAACCAGCGATCCGTTGTTTGCCAGCTCTCCCTCTCCCCGGAGAACGGCCGTTTCTACGAGGGCCGCGAGGGAGAGGTTATGAAAAACAGTACGTTTGGAGGTGTTGTCGATGTCGAGGGCCATGATCAGCCGAAGTCCTGTTATTGTGCTGAATTGAATGGTCTACGGCGCGCGTGCTCCGGCGGGCGAGCGCGGGATTGTGCCTGAGACCCCCCCCTGGGCAACGCCGCTCGGCTCAGTGTGATATTCCCACGTTAGGCGTGGGAGGCACGCTGCGGAAGAGCAGATCGACATCCACCGCATCGAACCGATACGTAGCGCCACAGAACTGGCATATCACTCTAACATCCCCTTCCTCTGCCAGCACCCGTCGGACCTCCGGTTCCCCCATGATCTGAAGCGCAGTTTCGGTGCGCAGCGGTGAGCAGCTGCAGCGGAATTCCAGGGGCCGCTCGGCATGGAGGCGAACCCGTTCGCGAACGAACAGTCGTCGTAGAAGGCGTTCGTTGGTGAGTTGGCGTAGTTCCGATTCGCCCAGGGTGGCGGCAAGTAGCGTCAGACGTTGCCAGTCCTCGTCCTCACCTGCCTCTTCCTCCCCATCACGCGGCAGGCGCTGCAGAAGGAGTCCCGCCGCGGCGCCCTCAGCGGCCGAGAGCCAGAGTCGTGTGGCGATCTGCTCGGAGTCGTGGAAATAGGTCTCGATGCACTCCGCCAGCGATTCTCCCGCAAGGGCTACCACGCCCTGGTACGCCTTGCCGTCCTCGGGTCGAATCGTGATTGCGAGGTGCCCATCCCCCACGAGGGATAAGAACGGACTTGGGCTGTCATCGATCACTCGATCGTTGCGTGTCCGCGCGATGCCTCTGAGCCCGTTTCGATTTCCGATCTCTGCCATTGCGAGGGGCACCGGTCCGTCGCCGCGGGTCTGAAGCGTGAGGGTTCCGTCGACTTTGATGGTGCTGGCGAGAAGCGCCGCCGCGGTGAGCATCTGTCCCAGTAGCCCCGCCACGGGGTCCGGGTATTCCTTGAAGCGAATGACCTGGCGCCACGTGGTGTCCACGTGAACCAACTCGCCGCGGATGGGAAGCGTGTCGAACGTGAATCTCTGGATGCTGTCCCTGTTCATCGTTGGCCTCCATGCTTCATTCGCGCGCGTTGGCGGCGATGGCGCTTGTTGCCCGGCCGCTCCGGGGGCATCACCCCGGCTTCTCGAAGCGTGCGACGCTGCGCGGCGTTCTCCTCGCGTGCACGCTGGCTCTCGAGTGATTCCTCGTAGAGCGCGTGTGCCTCGACGGCGCCGCGTCGCACCTCGGAGAGCGCCTTCACGACGACGACGACGTCATCCCATCCCTGGCGAATCTGCAGCAGCGAACCCACGGTGATCTCTTTGGAGGCCTTGCAGCGCTTGCCGTCGAGCTGCACCTTACCGCCGTCGAGGGCCTGCTTGGCTTGTGCGCGCGTTTTGAAGAAACGCGCTGCCCAAAGCCACTTGTCGATACGCACCCGGCCTTCGTCAGCCATATTCTGAAGACATATTCTGACGTGTTTTGTCAGACATATTCTGACGTCTATTGTCAGACATTATTGTGACGTCTCCGCGGGCATGATTTCCGTGAAGTGGTCGATTGCAGGATAGGGAAGTAGCTCCCGTCGGTCACGCTGGCTATCGGGCTGGCGGATGGTGATGAGATGGCGAATGCCGAAGCGCTTTGCCGAGCTCAGGACCCGAAGATTGTCGTCGATGAGCAACGTGGTGTCGGGATCGAAGGGTTCCAGCTCGATGAGTGCCTGCCAGAACTCCTGGTCTTCCTTGGGGGATTGAAGGTCGTGACTGGTCACGGTCCGCTCGAAGTAGCTGCACACATTGGTCTGCTCGTGCTTGAGCGACAGAACCCCGGGGTGGGCGTTGGTGACGAGAATGCGTCTTTTGTGGTGCGCCGCCAGACGCGAGAGGAATTCCCGGCTGTGAGGTCGAAAGCGAATCAGGTGCAGAAGCTCTCGTTTCAATTCACGAATGTCCAGGCCCGTCGCCTCGTTCCAGTGATCGAGGCTGTAATACTCGAGCGTGTGGCGGCTTTCCTCATACCTTTGCTCCAGCTCGGCACGCGCCTCCGCCAATGTGAGGCCGCGCGCTCGAGCATAGCGCCGGGGAAGGTGGTGGCCCCAGAAGAGGTTGTCGAAATTGAGGTCGAGGATCGTGCCGTCCATGTCGACCAATACGGTGCGAATCCCGGTCCAATCGAGCATTTCTCCTCGCCTCAGACAGATGATGCCGCGGCGACTCGCGGGCAACAAACATCCCTATAATACCGGGCTTCCTCGCCACCCGGAGTCAGGGGATGCACTCCAAGCCCGAGATTCTCTCCGTCAGGACGGTGGGGCGAAGTCGTCTGTTTCGCATCGAGGAGATGAAGCTGCGCTTTGCCAATGGCGTGGAGCGAACTTATGAGCGACTGCCCGCCACAGGTCACCGGGCGGTGATGGCGGTGGCGGTGACCGACAATGACGAGTTGTTGTTGATTCGCGAGTACGCGGCAGGCTTTCATGAATACCAGCTGACGCTGCCCAAGGGCTCGGCGGAGCCGGGAGAGTCGTTGATCGAGGCCACCAACCGCGAACTCATGGAGGAGACGGGATTTGGCGCGGGTCGCATCGAGCGACTTCGTGAATTGTCCATTGCGCCGGGACATATGGGATTCACCATCAGCGTCATGCTCGCGCGGGACCTCTATCCGAAGCGGTTGCCCGGGGACGAGCCGGAGGAGATCGAGGTGGTGCCGTGGCCCATGCAGCGGATCCCAGAGCTGGTGGAGCGCGCCGACTTCACCGAGGCACGCGCCATTGCGGCGATCTTCCTCGCACAACAGAGACTCAGAGGAGCGGTTGTTTGATGAACACTTCTGACCCCCTACCACTCGATCGCTTCGTCGATCCCGTGGTTGCCATGGTCGAGTCCGCAGGACGCGAGATCATGCGCATCTACGCGCAGGACTTTACGGTCGAGACCAAGAGCGACGATAGCCCGTTGACGCAAGCCGATCTCGCTTCGCACGGCGTGCTGGTGGCGAGCCTCGAATCGCTTCCTCAACGCTGGCCGGTGTTGTCCGAGGAATCGGCGAAAGTGGATTTCGCCACCCGCGCTGCCTGGCCGACGTACTGGCTGGTCGATCCGCTGGATGGGACGAAGGAGTTCATTGCCAAGAACGGCGAATTCACAGTGAACGTGGCGCTCGTTCACGAGCATCGCGCGGTATTCGGCGTGGTTGGCGTACCCGCGCGCGAGGAGATCTTCGTCGGCTTCAACGCCGGGGCGCCCCGCGCGATGCGTTTCAATGGCACACGCGAGACGCAGATCAGCACGCGCCCCCTCGCGCCGCGTCTCGAGCAGGGCCTGGCCCTCGAGGTAGTGGCAAGTCGCAGCCACGGCAGCGAGAGCCTCGAGCAGCTTCTGGGAGAGATCGGCGAAGCATACGGTGAGGTGCAGCGTGTACCGGTGGGCAGCGCGCTGAAGTTCTGCATTCTTGCGATCGGCGAGGCGGATCTGTATCCCCGCCTCGGCCTCACCTCCGAGTGGGATACCGCGGCGGCGCACGCGGTGCTGGAGGGGGCAGGCGGGGCCGTGCTCAGGTTCGATGGCGAGCCCCTCGCCTACAACACGAAGGATTCGTTGCTCAATCCGTTCTTCGTTGCCGTGGCCGACGCGAGCCACGATTGGGGAGCAATCTTCGAACCCTACGCGTAGACGGTGCCAGGCACCGGGGTTGCTTCGGCTTTCTCGTTTTAGCGATACTTGCGCGCCTGTCAGTTTGTAGGGAAGGGATCATTCCATGCCTCAGAGACCACGTCCGGCGCCACAAGCGACGCCGGAAACCCAGCATTTCTGGGACGGAACAAAGCGCGGAGAGCTTTTGCTGCAGAAGTGTGACGATTGCGCCAAGGTGTATTTTCCGCCGCGACCGTTCTGTCCCGGCTGCGCCAGCAAGAGCGTTAGCGTGCTGCAGGCCAGCGGCAAGGCGCGGCTGTTCAGCTATGTGATCAACCAACGACAGCATCCATCCTTCGATGGTCCGTACGCCATTGCGGTGGTGGAGTTGGAAGAAGGCCCGAGGATGATGACCAACATCGTCGAGTGTCCCCAGACGCCCGAAGCGCTGGTGCTCGACATGCCGGTGGAGGTGACGTTCGAGTCGGTGAACGACGATATCAGCGTGCCGCTCTTCAGACCTGTGGAGGGCGCGTGATGAAACCGAACACCGTTGCCATTGTGGGGGCTGCCGAGACCACCGAGCTCGGGAAAATCCCCAACGTAAGTCAGCTTCAGCTGCATGCCGATGCCGCGCTCAATGCGCTGGAAGACGCCGGCTTGAAGCCATCTGACATCGACGGAGTGGCCACCGCCGGCGCCTCCCCCACGGAGGTGGCCTATTACATGGGGATCACTCCGACGTGGGTGGATGGGACGAGCGTCGGGGGCTGCTCGTTCATGTTACACGTGCGTCACGCCTGCTCGGCCATCAATGAGGGGCTGTGCGATACGGTGCTGATCACCCACGGCGAGAGTGGCCGCTCGGGCGTCGGTCGTGGTGGGTTCGGAGGCGGCGGCGGGTTGGGTGCGAGCCTCTCCGCTCAGTTCGAGGGACCTTATGGCGGCATGGGCGCCACCACGATGTTCACCATACCGGTGTTGCGCTACATGAAAGAATACGCAATGACCCACGAGCAGTTGGCCATGGTGGCGGTGGTGCAGCGCGAATGGGCCGGCATGAGCCCACGGGCCTCGTATCAGGAGCCCATCACCGTGGACGACGTGCTGGAGTCCCGCATGATTGCCTATCCGTTCCACCTCCTGGAATGCTGCCTCGTGACCGATGGGGGTGGCGCGCTGATTCTGGTATCCGCCGAGCGAGCGAAGGATTTCCCCACGAAGCCCGTGTACATGATCGGCACCGGCGAGAGCGTGGAAACTCCGATGGTCAGTCAGATGGAGGATTTCTGTTCGTCGCGCGCCTTTCGGGTGGCTGGCGCCAAGGCATTCGAGGAGGCGGGCATCACCCGCCCCGATGTGGACCACGTCATGATCTACGACGCGTTCGCTCACCTTCCCATCTATGGGCTCGAGGACCTGGGCTTTTGCGAGCGCGGCGAAGCGGCTCAGTTCATCTGGGAGCGTAATACGGCGCCCGGTGGAAAGCTGCCCCTGAACACGAATGGAGGTGGTTTGTCCTACATGCACTCGGGGATGTACGGCATGTATGCGCTACAGGAGAGCGTGCGTCAGCTGCGGGGCACCGCGCCCGGTCAGGTGGAGGGCGCGAAGACGTCGGTCTGCCTCGGAGTGGGTGGAATGTTCGCCGCAAGCGGCTGCATCATCATGTGCAACGAGGCGCCCTGACCGAGGTAGCGCACTAGCTAGTTCCTGTCCCGAAAGGGACAAGAACTAGCGTCCGGGACAAGGATGTCGCGCCAGCCTTGCGGCTGGCGTAAGCAGGACCGCTTTTGCGGAGCCTCTTGCGGAAGAGCGCGCAGCAGAAAGCAAGGGCCGGGGAGCGTGGTGGGAGACCACCAAGATGAAGGCGAATTCATTTCGCCGCAGCGTCAACAGAAACTCGCCAGGACGGCGAGTTTCGGGACAGGAACTAGCTAGCGCCAACAAAAAAAGGACAGGTTTGCCTGTCCCTTTTCTTGTCTTCTTTGCGTTTTCTGCTCGTTCGCTACTTGCTCTCCGTTCGCGTTTTAGCCGCGAATTCGCTGAGAAATTGGTCTCGACTAGCCGGGCTCCATGAGACGGTGCTCACCTGCCGAGGAGAAAACACTGTATGCACATACAGCACCGGCTAGCGAGATACCTAGGATAACGGGATTCCATTCCAAAGGAAACCCGTGGTGCCTTCCGGGGTCTCTGGGGTAGGCTTCAGTTCATATCTACGGGTCTCTGATGGGGATGGCAAGGCACAAGAGCAGCCAGGATGGTGGTTCGGCGGCGACGCTCTCGAGGGCCGTGCGGGCCGCATTCCGCGCGCCCGAGCCCATGGATCTCTACCTCTCCGCGGTGCGAGCCCATGGGCTTCTCACTCGCGAGCAGGAGCTCGAATTGGCAGCCGAGCTGGAGCAGGCCCGTCGGGAACGCTCCGAGGTGCTTGCGGGTTGGCCCCAGGCTGTCCAGGACCTCCTGGATCGCGCGCGGGACACCACCAACCTCGGCGAGCTGGTGCGTATCAGCAAGGAGGACGAGCAGGGCCTCGCCCGCACGTCCGAGCGATTGCGCCGTCTCGTCATGAGCTATGGGCGGGCGTGCGACGCGGCGGAGCTCGGTCAATTCGCCAGAGCGTTCGCCCAGGTCCCCTGGTCCGATCGCTGCATCCGCCCTTACTACGCCGAGCTGTGCTATCGCGCACGCCAGCTCGAGCAGATCACCACGGAGCTTCGCCAGCTCTGCACGGTGAATGCCGGTATGCCCCTCGAATATTACGAGGATCACGCGCCGCCGGATCTTCTGGACTTCGAGTGGCTCGATCTGGCAGCGACGAAGGGGGTGCTCTCCAAAGTCGCCCTCGGTCGCATTCGGGCCGCTCTGGAGGTGCTCCAGAGCCGCGCACGCATCGTGTTGCGTAACGTGGGCCTCAGCGGTGGGGAACTCTGTGAGCTTTACGGTCGAATGAAAGCCGTCGAGCGAAGCGTAAGGGCGCTTCGCGATCGCATGGTGGTTTCGAACCTGAGGCTCGTGATATCGATCGCCAGACGCTACGTCAATCGGGGTGTGGACATGGCGGATCTCGTGCAGGAGGGCAACATTGGCCTCCTGCGAGCCGTTGATGGATTCGACTATCGGCTGGGCTACAAGTTCTCGACCTATGCGACATGGTGGATTCGTCAGGCCGTGAGCCGATCCCTCGCGGAGAGATCGCGGACCATACGTTTGCCGGTCCACGTCCACGAAGCGTTGGTGAAGCTCAATCGCACCACAGATCGGCTGGTGCATCGGCTCGGACGTGAACCCACCATCGAAGAGCTGGAACAGGCCACGGGCCTGTCCGAAGAGCGGGTGCGTCAGCTCTTCGAGCTGGTGGTCGAGCCACTCTCGCTGGAATCACCCCTTGCGGAAGATTCGGACGCGAGTCTGGGTCAGCGGGTTGTCGACGAAAACGCGCTGCTTCCGGACGAAGAAGCGGAGCAGGTGCGGCTCAAATCGGCCCTTCTGGGTGCGCTCAGCATGCTGGAGCCGCGTGAAGCGCAGGTGCTGCGCATGCGCTTCGGCCTCGATATGAATCGCGAGCACACCCTCGAAGAGGTGGGCCGCCAGCTCGGGGTCACCCGCGAGCGTGTGCGCCAGCTCGAGGTCCGGGCGCTGACCAAGCTTCGCCACCCGAGCAGGGCAGCGTGGCTTCGGACCTTCATCGAGCCCTGAGATCGTCCACCCCCTGCCCTGAGCTCGTCGAAGGGCCTGCCCTGGGCAAAGCCAAAGGGCCTGTCCTGTGCCCGGTCGAAGGACGATTGCAACTGGACCTCTCTCGTTAGACGATTGATAGCCTCGAGGGGAGAGCGTTTCTCGCCGTATTTGCGAAACAGGGGTACTTGGTCATGGCTGAATACGAGAACATCATCATCGATTACGTAGGCACCGACGATCGGGTCGGTCGCATCACTTTGAACCGACCCGAGAAGATGAATGCGCTGTCGCAGGAGCTTCTGTTTGAGCTCAACGATGGACTGCATGCGCTGGAAGCGGACAGCGGCTGCCGGGTCATCATCGTTCGAGGGGCAGGTCGCACATTCAGCGCCGGCTACGATCTGACCCCGACACGGGGCGGTGCGGATGCGGTGGTGCGACGACATCGCGCGGTCGACGACGAAGGCCGGCGTCTGCTGATGGGGATTCGCACCGGCATGCAGCAGATCACCGACATTCATATGTATTTCTGGAATATGGCGAAGGTCACCATCGCGCAGATTCACGGCTATGCCGTGGCGGGAGGCTGTGAGCTTGCGATGATGGCGGATCTCGTCACCGCAGCCGACGATGCTCAGCTAGGTCATCCGGGACTCCGAGGGCTTGGCACCAGTCGCACCGGTGTCATCTGGCCCCTCGTGATCGGGATGCGCAAGGCGAAGGAGCTCTACTACACGGGCGAAAACGTCACCGGCCAGGAAGCCGAGGAGATCGGCATGATCAATTATTCGTGGCCGAAGGACGAGCTCGAGTCACGCACCATTGCGTTTGCGGATCGCATCGCGAACATGACCGCTGATCACCTGGCGATACTGAAGCTCAACATGAACCGCTTCTACGAGAATATGGGCATCTACTCCTCCGTGCGGTCGAGCACCGATCTCGACGCTGCCGGCCAGTTCACCGAGTACTCGTATCAGTGGCAGGAAATGATGGGAAAAGAAGGGCTCAAAGGTGCCCTCGCCTGGCGCGATGGGCCTTACCGGGACACGGACGGCTACAAGCGCAAAACCGAGGACTGAGTCGCGTCGCTGACACGATTCGCGGGAGTGACGGACCATCCGCGTCACGGACGGACCACTCGGGTCGGTGAAGGACTAAGCACGTCGGCAAGCGCTACCTCGTGTCGGTTTAGGGCTGCCGTATATCGGAACGGCGTCGCGCAGAGGTGTGACGTAGTGCTACTTTTTGCCGCAGACGTCCCCCGGAAGAGCGTTGTCCATGAGCAAATCTCTGAGGCTCTTCGTCCGTTTCATGGCTGTCGTGCTCACACTAGCCATCGCCGCTCCGTTCTATCTGACGGACCCCGGGGGGCGCCCTCTTCTTTCCCTGGATCGCGTGACCCGCCACTTGCGGCTGCCCTCGGCGGTCTCAGACGTGTGGGAAGATCCCGCACCCGAAGGCACTGATAAGCTGCGTGTCGAAGGTGTCGCGGTCTATCGTTGGCGCGATGAATATGGCATCTGGCAATTCGGCGAGGCGGTCCCAGAGGGCATCGCCGCCGAAGCGGTGGACGTGCAATCGAGAATCACCCCCCTGGGCAGCGACTGGAGGGTCGAGAACGCTGACGAAGAGTCTTCAGGTTCGATGGTGCCCGGCCTGACCGGGAGTCGGCTGGGCGGCAATCCGCTGGGCGGCAATCCGCTCGAGGCCTACGCGCAAGCTCCCGATCTCATGGAGAAGGCGAAGCAGGTAGCGGGCCAGATCGAATCTCGTAACGCACAGCTGCGTGCGCTCACCCCCTGAACGACCGTCGGCCAGCAACCCCCCAGCCGCACCGGCCCGCCCCTAAAGTGCGGGCTCCCTCACCCGGACAGCTGCCCACCTTCCACGGGGAACACGGCGCCCGTCGTGAAGCTTGCCGCATCGCTCGCTAGATAGAGCGCCGCGCCAACGATCTCCTCGGGTTTCCCTGCGCGGTGCATGGCGATGTCTCGTGCCGCACGTTCCTTGAAAGCCTGGCTCGGGGCCCACGCCTTGGAGACGTCGGTGAGAAACGGGCCGGCCATGATGCAATTCACCCTGACCGTCGGACCGTACTCGTCCGCAAAGGATTTCGTGATGGCGTTGAGCGCTGCCTTGGCCCCGGCATAGGGTGCGACCCCCGCACGCGGTTGAACCGACGCGGTGCTCGAGATGTTGATGATGCTCCCGCCCCCATCGGCCACCATGCGCGGCCCGACGATCGCCGAGAGCCGGAAGGGTCCCTTGAAATTGACCCCGATCACTTTGTCGAACAGCTCTTCGGTGACCTCGGTCAGGCTTGGATACAGGGGTGACATGCCAGCGTTGTTGATCAGCACGTCCACCTTGACGAAGTGCTCGTAGACCGCGTCCACCATGGCATCGAGCTCGTCCCAGTGGCCCACGTGGCAGGCGTACGGGAACGCTCTGCGTCCGAGGGATTCGATCTCGCGAGCGGCGCTCTCGCACGCGCCGAGCTTGCGGCTGACGATGGCAACGTGAGCGCCGTGCTCGGCAAATCCTTGTGCCATGGCCCTGCCGAGGCCACGGCTGCCTCCGGTGATCAGCACCACCTTGTCGGTCATGTCGAGAATATTGCGCATCTCAACAACGCCCCTTGTGTAATAAAGTTGTTCAGGGTCGGGTTCGACGACGAAGGGCCGGTTGATCCGAGGTCGCCTCGCCCTGAGAATTGACGCCCTTGCCTCGGGCATCAGACTCAACGCGTGTGCCCGATTCACGAGAAGATACAGGAGACAGACATGGGACTGCTAGACGGTAAGGTTGCTCTGGTCACGGGAGCAGGTGGGGGGCTCGGTCGTGCGCATGCGCACCTGCTGGCGAAGGAAGGTGCTTCGGTGGTGGTGAACGACCTCGGCGGGTCCCGCGACGGCACGGGCGCCGGACATAACATGGCAGACGTAGTGGCCGACGAGATCCGTGCGGCGGGCGGAAGCGCAGCTGCGGATTATGGCTCGGTGAGCAGCAAGGACGATGCGCTGGCCATGGTGAAGCTCGCCGCGGATGAATTCGGCAAGCTCGACATCTGCATCTGCAATGCGGGCATCCTGCGTGACAAGAGCTTCAAGAACATGACCGACGAGATGTGGGATGTGGTCATGGACGTGCATCTGCGAGGCACCTATCTGGTGGCGAAGGCGGCCTACGATCAGATGCTCGCCCAGGCGAGCGGTGGGCGAATCGTCATGACGAGCTCGACCTCGGGGCTCCTCGGGAACTTCGGTCAGACCAATTACGGCGCAGCCAAGGCGGGAATTGCGGGCTTCATGCGTTGCCTTGCGCTGGAGGGAGTTCGCTACGGCGTCACGGTGAACCTGCTCGCGCCGACCGCGTGGTCGCGTCTGACAGAAGACATCCTGCCACAGGGTCAGAACATCGAAGAATCCCTGGCACCCGAAAAGGTTTCGCCTGCGGTCGTGTGGCTGTGCACCGATGATGCCAAGGACGTCACAGGAAGAACCTTCCTCGTGGCCGGCAACAGCGTGTCATTGCTGTCGTGGCAGAGTCATGAAGTTGCATCGCACGGCAATGACGAGGAGCCGTGGGACGTGGGTGCGGTGGGCGAGGCCATGCGGGCCACGTTCGACAAGTGGCCGGCGGTCGGTCGCCCGGAAGCGAAGACCTTCAGCTGACCCATGGACTTCGGGTTTACTGAAGAGCAGAACCTGCTTCGTGAGCAGGTGCGCCGCTTTCTCGACGATCGCGCACCGCTGACGGAGGTCCGGAAGTGGATGCGGAGCGAACAGGGCCATTCACCGGATCTCTGGCGGGAGATGGCGGATCTGGGGTGGGTAGGTCTCATCGTGCCGGAGAGCTACGGTGGTGTCGGGCTCGGATTTCTGGACCTGACGGTGGTGTTGGAGGAGATGGGGCGCTCGCTTTTTCCGAGCCCGCTGATCTCCAACACCTTGACCCAGAGCATTTTGCTCGCAGCGGGAAGCGAAGATCTGAAGCGACGCTGGCTGCCCTCACTGGCCGATGGCACGAAGTGCGGAGCGATCGCGATCGTCGATGCGAGCGATTGTCTCGACACCGCAGGCGTGACCCTCGATGCCGAACCGCTCGACGACAATCTGGTGTTGAACGGCGTTAAGGCGCTCGTCCACGACGCCCCCTCAGCAGATCTGTTGGTCGTCGGATTCAGGGCGGCGGGAGATGTCAGGCTTGCCGCCATAGATGTCACCCGAGACGGTGTGAACGTTGCACCTGTCACGAGCATGGACGAGACGAAGCGCGCCGGTCGCGTAAGCTTCGATTGCGTCGAGATCGAACCCGGTGATCTCCTCACTGAGGTTCCAATCACCGATGCGTTGCTCGCTCGTCTGTTCGACTTTGGCGCGATTGCAGTGACGGCGGAAGCCGTTGGCGCGGCCGAGTCGACTCTCGAGCTCACCAATGCGTACGCCAAGGAGCGCATTCAATTCGGTGCTCCGATCGGTCGTTATCAAGGTGTGAAACATCGGCTCGCCGAGATGTACGTCGACATCGAGTCGATCAGGTCGCTTCTATATTATGCGGCCTGGACGGCTGACGAGAGTCCGCAGGAGCTGCCGCGCTCGACCTCCCTTGCCAAGGCCTATGCGTCGGATGCCTTCGCCAGGATCGGTATTGACGGCGTGCAATTGCATGGCGCCATCGGCTTTACCGCAGAGTACGACATTCAACTCTATCTCAAGCGTTCCAAGTGGACGCGACCTGTCTTCGGCGACTCGGACTTTCACTACGAGCGTGTCGCCGAGTTGGGAGAGGCGTAATGGACTTCGAGTACACCCAGGAGGAAGAAGCGTTTCGTCAGGAAGTACGCGACTTTCTTGACGAGAATCTCGTGCCGCGCGACGAACGCGGCCCGGACTTCTTGAAGAATTGGCTGACAGGCGTGCGAGCGAAACGGTGGGTCGGTTTTTCCTGGCCGCGCGACGTCGGCGGAGGAGGCGCAAACCTCACACGGCAAGCGATATTGAAAGAGGAGATGGCGGTGCGTAATGCGCCACCGCTGGGCTTTTCCTTCATGGGCCTGTCCTGGGTTGGGCCGGCGATCATTCAATATGGAACCGAAGAGCAGAAGGATCGATTCATTCCCGACATTCTCGACAGCAAGGTGCAGTGGTGCACGGGGTTCTCGGAGCCGAACGTCGGCTCGGATCTCGCCTCGCTGCAATGCAAGGCCGAGCGCGATGGCGACTTCTACATCGTCAACGGTCAGAAAATCTGGACCTCGGGAGCCGCGTCTGCGGATTGGATCATTCTGTTGACGCGCACGAACTGGGATCCGGACAACAAGCACGATGGCATCACCACGCTTTTGGTGGACATGAAGAGCAGCGGGATAGAGGTCCGCCCGATCGAGAACATGGCGGGCCAGCGTCACTTCGCAGAAGTCTTCTTTACCGACGTGAAGGTGCCGGTCGAGAACCGCCTGGGTGAGGAGAGCAATGGCTGGCGCGTGACCATCTCGTCGCTCGCGAACGAGCGTTCGAGCATCGGCGAGGTGACGGGTCTGTTTCAGCAACTCGATGAGCTCAAGGATCTGGTGAAGCGCACGCGCCGGCGTGGTCGCCCGGCTGCGCAGGACCCGCGAGCCCGTCGTCGGCTGGGTGAGTTCGAAGCCCGCATCGAAGCGATGAAGCTGAACGGGCTTCGTTATCTGACGAAGCAGATTCGAGGGGAACCGCTGTCGAGCGAAACGTCTGTCAACAAGCTCCACCGTGCCCACCTCGAGGTGGAGATGTCCGACTTTGCGGTGGAGCTTCTTGGCGAATCGGGGCTCGTGCGCGACGGTGACGCCGCAGTGGACAACGGACGTTGGGCGCGCGCCAGCCTCTCGTGGCCGAACGTCGTTATCGGTGGGGGAACGCCAAACATTCAGAAGAACATCATTGCCGAGCGAATCCTAGGCCTTCCCAAGGACTAAGGGGCTGTCCCTTAGTCCTGACGGCGCCGTGCACGGTGTGCTTGGCACCGCCCGTTACACATAGCTGATAGTGCCAGCACACCGCCTGGCACTAATGTCTTCCATGTGAATGCGTCGTTTGATGGCGGCGCTGCGGTATCCGCGGCCCGGTAGCTTGGGTGACGGAGCGAGCGGTCGACGAGCCGTTGGCGCGCCGCCAGCTATGTTTCGGGGCCATCCACCTCGACAAGCGGGTATACTCCCGAAGTCGACATCAGGAGGCTATCGACCTTGTCCAACCAGCGACCTGCCACACTCGGTGCTCTTCGGGAATCCGGTTACGAAGTGTTGCCCGTTCGGGAAGAAATGCGCCGTAATCTGATCGTCAAGCTCGAAGAGGGTGAGGACGTCTTCCCGGGGATCGTGGGGTTTGATGAAACCGTCATCCCTCAAGTGGAGAACGCAATCTTGGCGGGCCAGGACATCATCCTGCTCGGTGAGCGCGGTCAGGCAAAGTCACGCATCATTAGAATGCTGACGTCGCTTCTGGATGAGTGGACGCCGGTCATCGAGGGCGCGGAGATTCCAGAAAATCCGTTTGCTCCGATCACTGCGCAGGGCCGCGAGATCGTGACGAAGGACGGCGAGGACACCGCCATCAACTGGCTGCATCGTGACGCGCGCTACGGCGAGAAGCTTGCGACGCCCGACATCACCATCGCGGACCTCATTGGCGAGGTGGATCCCATCAAGATCGCGGAAGGTCGCTATTTGTCGGACGAGCTGACAATTCACTACGGGCTCATTCCGCGTACGAATCGTGGAATTTTTTCCATCAACGAGCTCCCCGACCTCGCCGAGCGCATTCAAGTAGGTCTGCTCAACGCCATGGAGGAACGTGACATCCAGATCAAAGGCCACAAGGTCCGCCTTCCTCTGGATGTGATCATCGTCGCGACTGCGAACCCGGAAGATTATACGAACCGAGGGCGCATCATTACGCCGTTGAAGGACCGCTACGGGTCTCAGATCCGCACGCACTATCCCACGACCATTCGCGACGAGATGCGCATCATGGATTTCGAGCACGCGGATCTCGACATGGGGACACGCAAGCTCGTCGTGCCCCCGTACATGAAGGAGATCGTGGCCGAGCTCACACGCCACGCGCGCAAGTCGCCCGATATTTCACAGCGCTCCGGTGTGTCCGTGCGCGCGTCCATTGCTAACTATGAGAGCCTGGTCGCCAACGCTCTGCGCAGAGCCCTGCGTTGCGCAGAACAGGACGTCGTGCCGCGCATTTCAGATCTTCCGTTCGTGATTCCTTCGCTTCAGGGAAAGGTGGAGTTCGAGACGGTCGAGGAAGGTCGTGAGGATCAGGTCATGGAGCGCTTGATGCAGGCGGCGGTGTCTGCAGTGTTCAACCGCTTTGTCGATCTCTCGGAGCTCGAGCCCGTCGTTGGAGCGTTCGCGGAAGGCGTCTCCATAGAGACCGGCGAGGGACTCGATTCGGAATCCTACGTCGATGTCATCAAGCAGATCGATGGCCTTGATGCCGCGGTCTCGCGACTGGCGGAGACGCAGAGCCCGGCCGAGCGCGCCTCTGCAGCCGAGTTCATCCTCGAAGGGATGCATCTCAACAAGCTCCTCAACAAGGACCGGGTGAGCGGGAAGACGAGGTATCGCGCTCGATGAGCTTCTTCACGAGCAGCTTTCGCTATTCCCAGTGGGATGGCACTCAGGAGATTTCGGATCTCGATCCGAGCGAAGTGCTTTCGAGCCTGTCCGACGACCTGATGAACTACGGCGACCTGCGCCACGCAATTCGCAGCCTGCTGCAGCGTGGCATGCCCAATCAGGACGGTGAGCGGGTGCGTGGATTGCGAGAGCTTCTGCAGCAGCTCAGGCAGCAGCGACGCGAACGCCTCGAGCAATTCGATCTCGGCGGCATCATGGATGACGTTCGCGAACGTCTGCGGGAGGTTCTGGACCTCGAGCGCAGCGCGATCGACGACATGCGCGAAGGGCGCATCCAGCCGCCGCGCAATTCCGATGGCGAGGACGACTCGCAGGGCGCCGAGGGGAACGCCAACGAGTCGGGGGATGGCGCGCAGCAGGACACCGACGATGGCCAACGCGGCGAGATGTCGCCCGGTGGTCCGCAGTCGGGCGGGGACGACGGCCAAAGCGACTTTCTCAAGTCCCTCATGGGCAACATCGGGCGCAATCTCGCCGATGAGAAGGAGGCATTTCTCCAGGAGCTTCCGAAGGATGCCGGCGGTCAGGTACGCGCGCTGCAGGAGTACGAGTTTCTAAGCCCCGATGCCAGGCAGAAGTTCGACGAGCTGATGGATCAGCTCAAGCGCGGCATGGCGCAGTCCTTCTTCAAGGACATCGAGAAGATGATCCGGGACATGTCCGCGGGCGATCTCGAGCGCATGAAAGAGATGGTCAGCGCGTTGAACGAGATGCTCGTCAAGCGCATCGCCGGAGAGGATCCCGGATTCGACGAGTTCATGGGGAAATTCGGCGACATGTTCGGAGCGAACCCGCCGCAATCTCTCGACGAGCTTCTCGAGCAGATGCAGCAGCAGATGGCGGCCATGCAGTCACTCATGGCGTCGCTGCCTTCTTCTCAGCGCGACATTCTGCAGACGCTTCTCGCCGGCAAGCTGGGGGACCCGGAGCTCGAGCGCGAGCTCCGCATGCTGTCGAAGGAGCTGCAGTATCTGAATCCCGGGACAGCGTATCCGTTTCGCGGCGATCAGCCGGTGGATCTTCAAGCTGCGATGGAGCTGATGCGCGAGATGCAGGACCTCGATTCCCTCGAGCAGCAGCTGCGTCAGGCGCACATGGATGCCGACTTATCCGGCATCGACCCCGACAAGCTCAGGGAGCTTCTCGGTGAGGATGCTGAAGAGGATCTGGAACAGATCAAGCAGCTCATGAAGGCGCTGGAAGATGCGGGTTACATTCGCAAGGAGAAGGACGATTGGGAGCTGACCCCGCGCGGGACGCGCATGATCGGCCAGAAAGCTCTTGGCGAGCTCTACCAGCAGCTCAAGAAGCACGCGCTTGGAAATCACGCGGTACCCGTGGAGGGACGTTTCGGTGAGCGGTTGGAGACCACCAAGCCGTACGAGTATGGCGATCCCTTCCATCTGAACATGTCGCGCACCATTCGCAATGCCCTTGAACGCGAGGGTCCGAAGACGCCGGTGCATCTCGAGCCAGAGGACTTCGAGATATATCGCAGCGAGCTCATCACCGAGACTGCAACGGTGATGATGGTGGACCTCTCCTGGTCAATGGAGCGCAGGGGTGCGTTTCCCGCCGCGAAACGCGTGGCCCTCGCGCTGCACAGTCTGATCTCCTCGATGTACTCGAAGGACTCGCTCTACCTCGTTGGCTTCTCTGCTTACGCCCGAGAGCTCAAGGCACACGAGCTTCCCTTTCTGCAGTGGGACGACTACGTGCTCGGGACCAATGTTCAGCACGCGCTGTTAGTAGCGGAGAAGCTTCTCGCGAAGCATCAGGGGGCCTCCAAGCAGGTGATCATGATCACCGATGGCGAGCCCACCTCGCACCTCGAAAACGGGGAGGCAATGTTTGCTTATCCACCGAGCCCCATCACCATCGCCGAGACGTTGAAAGCGGTGATGCGGTGTACGCGCAAGGGCATCACCATTAACACGTTCATGCTCGACACGAGCTTTTATCTGCGTGAGTTCGTCGGTCAGATGGCGAAGATCAATGGGGGCCGCGTCTTCTACACCACACCGGAACAGCTCGGCGAATACATCCTCGTCGATTACGTGCAACACAAACGCAAGCGCATCGGCCGCGGCACAACCAATTAGCCGTGTGTTCGGGCCCGTGCGCAGCGAGTCCTCGCGGGAGTTGGTGAAAGCCATTGCCGAGTTGAGCGGATAGACCGACGCGCCCCGTGGGTTGATCCGACAGTCCACCTCCGAAGAGCGGACCTCTGAGCAAAAAGATGAGTTCGCTTCGACTCAAACCCAGCAACTTCTCGCGCCTCTGGTTTGCCCAGAGCGTATCCGAGTTCGGCAACTGGATGGGCGCGATTCCGCTCGTGGCGATATTGGTGCTCGACGCATCCCCCGCCCAGATGGGTCTGCTCGAGACCGCACGTGCTCTACCCGCAGTGCTGATCGGGCT
Organism: Gammaproteobacteria bacterium; assembly: GCA_027295305.1. Lineage (GTDB taxonomy): Bacteria > Pseudomonadota > Gammaproteobacteria > Pseudomonadales > Azotimanducaceae > JAPULC01. Next base: position 21,405 of record JAPULC010000202.1, on the reverse strand, counting down.
GTACGCGGGGGTTTGGGTCGACCGCTTACCCCGCAAACCATTGCTCATTGGTGCGGATCTCGGGCGCTTCGTGCTCCTGATGCTCGCTGTTGTTCTGCTTATCTCAGGGGCGCTTGCCATGTCCGGCCTCTACGCGATCGTGTTTCTGGTCGGCGCGCTGACGGTGCTGTTCGACATCGCATACCGCTCATATCTGCCTACCCTGGTTGTGTCGGAAGAACTCTTGCAGTCCAACAGCAAGCTCTCTGCGAGCGCCTCGGTGGCCGAGGTGGCATCCCCCGGAATCGGCGGTGCGTTAGTGCAGATGGTCTCTGCGACGTTTGCGCTGCTCGTCGATGCGCTCACGTTTCTGTTATCGGCACTTTCGCTATTCACAATCCGGTTGCAGGAGCCCACGCGTGCAACGGACCGCAACGGCGGCGTCATTGCCGAGATCGCCTACGGCGTGCGCTTCGTGTGGGGTACGCGTGAGTTGCGCGCGCTTGCCGTTGCGTTGTCGGCGCAATTCTTTTTCGGCGGCTTCTTTGCAACGCTCTATGCCCTCTATGTGCTGAAGGTGATCGGGCTGGGCCCCATCATGCTGGGTCTGCTCATCGGCGCAGGCGGAGTCGGCGCGCTCGTGGGCGCGGCCATCGTCAACCCACTGACGAGGCGCTTCGGAATCGGGCGTGTCATGGTGGGAGCACTGATTTTCGGGATTCCGTTGGCGACGCTGGTGCCCTTGGCGGCGCTCGTCGACGAGACAGAAGCGTTAGTGCTGCTGTTTACAAATCAGCTCGTAGGCGACATCGCGTTTGCCATCTTCCTGATCTCGCAGATGAGCGTACGACAAGCGTTGACGCCGGACCATCTGCTCGGACGGATGAATGCGAGCTTCGAATTCGTGGTCGGCGGTATCGGCATCCTGGGCATGTTGACGGGAGGATTGCTCGGCCAGTTCGTGGGCATGGTGCCGGCGCTGAGCGTTGCCGTGGCGGGCTTTACGATTCCTTGTCTGTGGCTTGCGCTCTCTCCGGTGCGCGCCCTTCGCTCCATCGATTAGCTAGTTCTTGTACGGAAATTGCCGTCCCTGGCGGCATCGATCCCGCGAGGTGAGAACAGAGTCGGAGCGGTTGCCAGATGAAGCCTCTGACCTTGGACGTCGGCTTGAATCACGAAGATCTCGATGGCAATGTCATAGGCGCTATCTCCGCTCGACGTGCTCGAGCATCAGAGTCACCATCGACGTGCCCTCCGTCCAGAGACGATGACGCTTGCCGGCGGGCCACTCCACAGACTGACCCGCGCGTAGCTCGGCAATCTCGTCGTCGACGCTCACGTAGCCTTCGCCCTCGATGCATATTGCATGGATGTTCCAGTCGGCGGCGTGTTCGTGAATCGTTCCATCAGGCTTCAGTCTGAGCATCGCGACGACGAGCTTCGAATCGGTGAAGAGCACGCGACCTTCGACGCCAACGCACCCGTCGACCGGAAGCAGAGTCCAATCGGGGCGAGGCACTTTGCTGATGATCATGGGATCTCCTTAGGTCAGGCGCTCGCGCCAAACTCGGTCATCACCATCAGCAGCTGGCTCGATTGCGATTCCACGAGCGGGTGCAATGCTTCCCGGGCCGCTGCGACTGCGTCGGGGACCTTCGCGCGGCGACCCTTGAGCTCGTTCCAGTGACTGATGTCGCGATACGCGATGTACGTCACCACGTTGTCGTCGCTTTGCAACGGGTCGTGACCAAAGATCACGATGCGGGCTCCCTGGGAGGTGAGCCACGGCCAGATGGTGTCGCGCAGAGTGCTCGCTAGCGCATCCTCGCCGCCCCGCTGCAGAGAAAATTCCGATTGCTCCACGATGGATTGCGGACCGAACGTCGACGGCAGTGCAGCCAAAGGCTCTCCGACATTGCGATAGCGCGGGGTGGGTTCCGAAAGTTCGTCGTCGTAGTCGATGATGCGCGCGGACGATTCCGTTACCAGACGGTTCCTGCCTGCGTGAATGGCACGAATGTGACGCGTCTCCTCCACCCGCGCGTTCTCCGTCGCGAACTCGCCCCAGGCACGTGTAGCGGTCCAATGATCGAAGTTCTCGTAGACGGAGTGGGTGACGACCACATCGCCACGGCCGCCGAATGCCCAAGTGCCGTAGGCAATCATCTGCGCGCCGTTGTGGCGCATGTTCTCCCACACTCCCAGTCGGCTCTGACGTTCGAACTCGCGTCGATCATCCCGTGCGACGCTGAATTGTCGCTGAACCAGAATCCCCATGGTCCCCTCCTTATGGTAGTTGTCAGCTTCGACCTTTCGGGCGAGGGCGCCGTCACCATTCTACACAGGGCGAAGGAGTCACCCCCGGGCTCGCCGAAGCCAAGTCCGTACGGAGCCAGCCTCCCCCGCATGGTACTGTCACCCGAGGTGTCGAAAGCCCCAGACGCGAGTCGAACGAGGTCGAGGTGAGCCCTGACTCTGCGTGTGTCAGCAGGAGAAAGCCATGACCGCATACCTCATAGCCGATGTCGAGATCAGAGATGCCGAGACTTTCGGAAAATACCAGCAGGCAGTCGGGGAGGTGATCGCCTCGCATGGCGGGCGCTATCTGGTACGTGGGGGCGAGTCCCAGGTGCTGGAAGGCGATTGGCGGCCCGCGCGTCTCGTGGTGCTCGAGTTTCCGGATCTAGAGCACGCCAACGCGTTCTGGCAGTCCGAGGATTACGCGAAGATCATCGACTGGCGACGCGATGCGACCGTATCGAAAGTCGTGCTGGTGGAGGGCTTTACGCCGCCATCCTAGCCGCATCGTGGATGTAATAGTCGGTATCCGACCTGACCGAGTCCCTAATCATGATCTCCGGTTGCGGATCGCCAGGAATGCAACCAGTGGGACGGTGACGGGAAATAGCACGATCATGAGAACTGCGCCTAGCCAGAAAGTGGTTCGCTCAAGCGGAGAAGCCCAGGTAGTTGGTTTTGAATGGGGCGCAAAGTAAGCACCTGAATAAAGGTGGTCATAGTCCTTGAATCTCTCCTGCATAGTGCCGATCCAGGCGCGCAACTTCCCGAGGCGTGAGTCGGACTGCAGTGCAGTCACAGGTGGCACATAGATGCTGCAGTGACACTGGATGATGCCGAACAGAAGGAAGTCGAGTGTGTTGGGTTCGTTACCACTCAGGTAAGGCGCGCCGGGCGCTGCCAGCATTTCTTCAAAGGGCAGGAATTGATCGCCAAAGTTCTCGGGGTCCGGGGGTCGAACAAGCAGGACCAGGGAGCGAATCAGCAGGTAAAAGTAGAGCGTCACGAAGCTCCGAAGGAAATTGTTCACGAGTCGGCGACCAAAAGATGGACTGCGATCTCCTGCGAGACTGAACCCTCCCCAGAAGAGTGCTGCGCCGTCAGCCCGATGCGTGACGCCCTGCCATGCGCCGCGCACGAGTTGCATCTGCTCATCCGTGATAGATTTGAAGCCGACATTGCGGAGAATGTCAGCCGATTCCAGCTGCCAGGGGCCACCATCGATCCTTGCGGCCGGCATCATGACGCCGGACTTGAGGAAAGTTTCAAGCGGGGGAAGCGATGTCAGTGAGTGGGAAATCCTGGCGTCGTGTAATCCGAGTAATACCGCCTGAACCCATGGCGAGTGATCCACACCGTAGACATCAACCCGATGCATTGTGTCGTTCCTCCAGCTGTGAAGTTGTCGAGGAGTTGGGCGGCGCCCTGTGAGACCCATAATTTAAGGCACCAACGATGGCGAAAGGCTACCGCAAGAGCGGACCAACGCAAGCTCAGGGCGAACGATGTAGGATTGCGCTGAAGAAACTAGCGGCTGTGCACTCGTCCTCGCTTCCAGAGTAGGTGGGCCGAACAGCCCTAACTTTCACTACCGAGGGAGACACACGATGACCAGCGTATTGATCACCGGGACAAGCAAGGGCATCGGGTACGATGCCGCTCTGCAGCTTGCCAGGGCCGGCTACGATGTCATTGCTACGATGCGTAATCCTGATGGTTCGGATTTAGGTGCATCGGCAGAAGCAGCGTCTCTGCCTGTTACGATCCGTCAACTGGATGTGGACGACGACCTGTCAGTTGCAGAAGTCTTCTCGGAATTTGGTGACGTCGACATACTCGTCAACAATGCTGGAATATTGAGCTGCGAAGCCATTGAGGACGAGAGCCTTCAGAAATTCCGGGCCGTCATGGAGACCAATTTCTTTGGTGCAGTGAAGTGCTGCAAGGCTGTGGTCCCGGCGATGCGCAAACGTGGGAGCGGCTGCATCATAAACATCACATCAGTTGCCGGCCTTGCTGCCTTTGCACCGGATGCCGCCTATTCCGCATCCAAGTTCGCCCTGGAGGCGTTCACAGAGATCCTTGCACAGGAAGTCAACGCATTTGGCGTCCGTGTCGCCCTTGTCGAACCAGGAATTATTACAACACCCATGACGACGACGGCCCTCCCGGCGTACCGGAGCGATACCATCTACCCACAGGGGCGGCGCATCCATGCATTCTTCAAGAATGCCGCAAAGGAGGAAGCGCCACCGAACCTTGTGTCAAACAAGATCCAGTACATCATCGAGAGTGGGACAAAGCGCCTCCGCCACCCCGTGGGTCCGGACTCGCTGATCTTCCTGGGCTGGCGTGCGGCCAGTACAGATGAACACCTCATTGATGTTTTTGGATCGGCAGACGACAGCGATTTCATCGAAAAGATCGACCGGGACCTGGGCGTAGACTTAAGCGAGTTTCTTTAGCCTCAGCGCAGTCGCGCCAAACAGTGGGGTCCGCTTTGGGTCTCGAAAGCCGCCGCTCGACTCCGAATTAGCGAGGGGCTGCTTACCAATCCGTAGCAGTCATTGGAGCGCGACGACCGCAATCTTCTCGAATGAACGTTGGCAGTATCAGAACAGAGAACGAAGCCATCAAGGCACTAGTCCAGGCGGTCGTTGTCGCCGCTAAAGCTAATTTCAAGGAGCGATGTGTTGCTGTCTATATGATGGGGAGTCTGGCCCGGGGCGGTTTTAGCGAACTGGTCAGTGATATCGACATAGGCATTATCCTGCAGCAGCCCCTTGGCCCAGGCGATGCTGATCGTGTCGATAGTTCCCGGGTCGCAGCCCTCGCCGAGGTTGCAGCGGTAAACAATAGCCTCTCAATATTCTGGGGGTCCGTTGATTCCATCAATCGCCGGGCGGAAGGTGGCCGCTACCCCCCTTTTGATCGCTTGGACCTGATCGACCATGCCCTGTTACTGGAGGGTAAAGAGGTCAGGAGTGAATTGATTCGGCCCACAAAACAAGAACTGGAAATCGCCGGCGCGGCCTTTGCCCTGGGTTACCTGGGTAGCGAGCAGCGAATTCGCGAATTCCTGGATGTCTCCCTGATGGCGGGCAAGGGCGATGTCTATATCACCAAGACGGTGTTATTTCCCGCCCGCTTCATTTATCTCGAACGCACCGGGAAAGTCGCCGGTAACGACGTGTCCTATCAATATTACCTGGAACATTTTCAGGGCGATGATGCGGCCCTGGTTGAGCTGGCCTATCAATGGCGGAACGAATCGGTTCCGGAACCACTCGATGAAATCATAACGCCACTCGAGCGGGGACTGGTTCCGCTCTACCACCGATTTATTGACAGTTATGTGACGGCGATGAATCGTTATGGTGAAGAAGCGCTTGCCGATCAGTTGCTGGCCTGGCGGCAGGAAATCGAGGCGGCTTGAGTTGGCGTTACATCGTAATGGCCGCTTTGCGAGTCGAGGCAGTCGTTCGCCACCCAAGTCCAAGCTCAGATCGATGTCTTGAGGTTCTCATTGGCGGCGATTTTTCCGCCCCCTGCCTTGTAGCGTTCTCGGCGCTCCTTACTGAAGCTGTCGACTTCGTCCTTTGGCACGCCGTAGGCGACACCGCGGTCGACACCCGGGCGGGCCCGGACGCGCGTGAGCCACTCCACCACTCTGGGCTGGACGGTGATGTCCACCTTCGCCCACTTGTAGGCCCGAATCCAAGGGAACACGGAAATGTCGGCGATCGTGAAAGTATCACCGCATAGGTAAGGATGTTGTTCGAGCTGGTGGGCGAGAATCGCGACCAGCCGCTGTGACTCCTTGCCGAATCGTTCCAATGGATGCGCCTTGGTCTCGTCGGCCACATCGATGTAGCGCGTGTAGCTGAGCTTGTTGCCGAAAGCCGGACCTAGGTTCGCCGCCTGCCAGTACAACCAGGGGATCACGTCCCACCGTCGCTCGTCCAATGGGAACAGTGCGGTGGGGAACTTTTCTGCCAGGTAGTGAAGGATCGCGCAGCTTTCCATGACGGCACGCCCGTCATCGACCAGCGCAGGTATCTTCTGGTTCGGGTTGATTGCGGTGAATGCGGGCGTGAATTGCTCTCCCGCCCCCAGGTTAACCATGTGGAATCGAGTCTCGGGCAGGTCGACACCGGCCTCGCGCAATTCCTCGATCATGATGGAGACTTTCCAGCCGTTGGGTGTCGCACCCATGTAAAGGTCAAGTGCCATGTGGTGATCTTCTCAGTGTCCGGTGCCCGCCGCCAGCGGGCGTCCGGACGGCTTTGATATGACTGAGCGGCCCCGACATCTCGGTCAGCCCTCGAGACCGGCAAGGACGGCGTCAATGGATTCACCTCGGAGGCCCTGTTTCATCCCGGCATATGCATTGGCGTCGAGCTCTGCCAATTGCGCGGCACGTTCGAGCGCGACATTACGTAGCTCGTCAGCCGCCACCACCTCATCGAGAAAACCGGCATCGCACGCGCCGTTTGGCTCGTACATCTTCGCGGTAAGCGTCGCTTGCGTCAGATAGCGTTTGGAAAGTCGTTCCTTGGCCAGCAACCAGGCGAACGGTGGCAGCGTCGCGCCGATGGCGACTTCGTTCAGACCGATTCGAAATTCACCGTCTGCACCCAGGCGATGGTCGCCGGCGAGCACACAAAAAGCGCCGAGGGCGATGGCGTGTCCCGAGGCCGCGACTACCAGGGGCTGCGGCCATCCATACAGTCGCATCATGAGACGCGCACCACCCAACGCCTGGGCGCGCGCCTGCGTTGCGTCGCCACCGCGAATCACGTTGAGGTCGAACCCACCCGAGAAGATGCCGGGTCGGCCGGTCAGCACGACGGCTTTGGCATCGTCAGCTGCGCGGTCGAGCATTGCGTCGACGGCAGCAATCATGGGTGGGCCGAAGGCGTTGGCCTTGCCGTCGTCCATGATGATGAGGGCGACGTCACCAACCTGCTCGTATGTGGTCAACTCGGTCATGGGATCATCTCCTTATGAGGGCGGGTGCACCAGACAAGGCGGCCTCGAGCGGTGAACCTAATTACGATCAATTGCAGCTCGTGAAGAAATCTCCTTAGTGCCTTTGAGCTGTGCGATTTGCTCCAGGAACGCTGCGGCGATTTTCTTTTCGACGCCTGCAAACAACGAAAATGTTTCCGCCCGTGTGTTGATATTCACGGCAATTGAAAGGCCATAATCCGGGTAAACAACGAGCCAACTCATCGCACCTTTGGAAACTCCACCATGGTGAGCGTATGACAGCACCTTGTCGTCATCGCCCGATTGCGCAATGTCCGGGTTGAAGCGCCAGCCCAACGCATAGCTTTGCTCGTTAACGTCACCGTTGCTCAATGTTTGTGGTGTCCACATGGCCATGCGTGTTGTTGTGGCGATGAAATCCGGATCAAGCCACGCATTTCCAATCATCGCGAGTTCGACAGACGTCGAAACAAGACCACCTCCTGGCCATCGTTGCGATAAATCGAAGTTGCGCCACAGGCGTACTTTGTCTCCACGCGTTTCATAGAATTTTGCCAGGTCGGGGCGGTCAGCGCCGTCGTGATCGCCGCCGGATGAACGTAAACCCAAGGGCGAAAACACTCGTTCTTGCAACACACTCAGGAACGGCTTCCTCTGTTGTGCCGAAATGATCGCGCCGATCAGGTTCACGTCAAAGCTTGTGTAAGAAAAATCCTCGCCTGGCGTGAAAAGCAGCTCGCTACCATCAAAGATACCCAGGCTGTCACGCACGCTGGTGTAGTGCTTGCAACCACACAAAGTGACTAATTGGCCAATTCGGTCGCCGTTTCGTTCATAGTCGGGCAAACCTGCTGTATGCGATGCAAGCTGCCTGAGGGTTAGGGGATTCCACGCATCATTCGGCAAATTGGTGGAGTATTTTGAGATTGGCACGTCCAACGAAAGTTCGCCCGCGTCAATGAGTCGCGCTAGGGCCGTTGCAGTAACGGCTTTCGAAGTCGAGCCAATTCGCATCAGCGTGTCTTGCGTGGCGGGGATTCGTCCATCTACATCCGCCCAGCACACTGCGCCACTCCAAACGACTGACTGGGCCACAGCCACGGCAGCTGTGATCGCTGGAAACCCATGTTTATCACGATGTTCTCTGATTGCATCCATCGCGGTTCGTCCAGCCGCCGCATACTGGTCGTCTATCTGTCGCTCATTTTCGGGAACATCATTGTGCGGTAGTTCCACCCACGGACCAAAATCAAACCACAGCTGATAACCAAGGAAGGTTCCGACTGCTATTAACACAATGAGCAAGATTGACAGTGATTTCGGCACGCAACTTCCTAAACAGGTAAATGATTGAATGGTCGTTGGACCTATACGTACGGCCAATTGCGGTCACTCACCCGGCGTCACTCACCCGGCGTCACTCACCCGGACGAAGCATGATCCTTTTCTTCGTTTGAGATTCGGTCGATCTCGGTGCGAAACGATTCCTCGAACTCATCGCGATATTCACGCCAGAACCATCGCCCGCCGGGACAACTCAGCACTCTTTTGAGGAGTGGAATGTGAGCAGCCCACATCGTTGGGCCCATACCTGTCAACGTCGTTTGAGCGTGCACGTTCCATACAGCCCACAAGACACTGTGGATGAACGTTCGATATCGCACGCGGCACTCGTCATCGAGAGCATCCGGTTCGGCGTTTCCTTGGAGGTAGATGCGCGAGAGCTCTGCGTCTTCATAAAGGCTTTTCCGAACCTCATTGACCCTGCCCACACTGGCGTCAACGGCCGCGGCCTGTACAGTCTGGGTGTTCTGACGGATCTGTACGGCGAGGTAAATCAGTGTCGCGACCATCGCGAACGCTCCAACGAACTCGCCTAGCGCGCCTAATTCCACAACGGTCATGTTGTCCCTCCACTTGCCGGGGACAGCGTATCAATCGGAAGGTGCCTATGTAATGGCCGCTGTGGGGTCGCTAGTACGCATTCACCGCCGTCATTGAACGTCGGCTAACGGGAGCGTATAGGCCTCGACCTCCTCGGACACTGTCTGTCAGGTCGGGTCTGAGCTATCAACTAGCTATTGATCGACTTTCTGGGAGTGGTCTCTTCTTGTTTGAAATAATCACGTTCGCGAGTCTGGTCCCTGACCACGCGCCAGATCAATACGATGATGAGTGCGAACGCGCCGTACATGACAGCGAACTGCTGAAAAGCCTCGACGCTCATTGTTGTCCCCCCGGGACAGGTCGTTCCTTGGAAGAAAGTGCCTCCCTGGCAGTACTGCTTCCTTCGCGTTGGATTATTCACGTCCGTGCTGAAATGAACGTCTAAGGCGTCACGGTGGACTCGGGCACACGTCACAATTTTGATCAAAAATTGAACAGCGCGCGGGGCGCCGGGGAACTAAGTCGGCAGGCCCTGCTCGTCGAGCCACGTCTTGAGGGGCACGTCGGCGTCGGTGGGGGTGAAATGTCCGTTGGCGTTGACACCGGCGCCGAGAAGCTGCCGGCGCACCGGATCGTTGTGCTTGAAGAGCTCGACCGGGATTTCCATGTCGTCCTTCGAGCGCAGCCACCGATAACCGTAGCCGTAGAAGAGCCCTTTGCGGGTGACCTGAGAGTGGTTCGGACTCGCCGAGTGCCAGAGGCGGCGGTCGAAAACCACCGCGTCCCCGGGTTTACAGCAGATGGGGATCGCTCCCGGCGGTGCGGTCCCGTCGCTGGGGCGCTCCATGTCGTCATCGAGGTGACTGCCCGGGACCACGTGGAAGTTACCCCGTCCGGGAACAGAGCAGTCCGAGAGCCAATAGCCCACCTTGAGTGATAGACGCGGCCGCGGATGGGTCTGAATGTCCCGATTGACCCGCCCACTGTCCTGGTGAAAGCCCATGCGCCCCGGGCCCTGCTCGGGAGTACGCGGGGGTGTGATGATGAAGTGGGAATGATAGGAGTAGATGTTCCAGCCGAGGATGGCCCAAACGAGCGGAAAGGTCTTCGGCCAGTCCAGTAGGTTCACGAAGAGCTGATCGCGCCCGAGGAAGTTCGGATAGAAGAACACGTCATCGGCAGTGAGCGGACGCCGGGTATAGGGATCGTATTCGGCTTCCAGGTGATGGCGATGGATAGCGTCGATGCGCGCCTCCAGACGCGCTACCAGCGAATCCGGTAGAGCATTCTCGACTATGAGATACCCCAGCTCCTCGAAGTGTTGACGTTGATCCTGATTGATCAGCTGCGCCAGATGACGCTGGTCCAGCACTGACTTCCCTGCTCCTTCCCGGCCGATCGTCGTTCGGATACTAACAGAGGCGGGTGCGGCCGAGCCGGGGTGCTCCCTTTGCACGAGAGTCCAAACGCGATACAAAGAAGCCTCGCAGGAGAGGTTCATGGGTCCACTCGAAGGCGTTCGTGTACTTGATCTCGCAACGGCACGCGGCGAGCTAGCCGGCCGTGTCCTTGCCGACCTCGGAGCCGAGGTCATCAAAATTGAGCCACCGGAGGGTGCTGAAGCGAGACGCCTTCCGCCATTCGTCGATGGCCGCGACCGTGATCTGGAAAGTTCGCTTTTCTGGGCGGCGGTAGCGCGCGGCAAGCAAAGCGTGACATTGGACCTCGCGACCTCGGAAGGCGCGGAGCAACTGCGCCGTCTGGCGCGCGACGCCGACGTGCTGATCGAGTCGTTTACGCCCGGGACCTTGGACGAGCTGGGTCTGGGATACGGTGAGCTCTCATCGCGCAATCCCCGGCTAGTGGTCACGTCCATCACGCCGTACGGGCAGGACGGACCTCTTGCCCGCGCGCCTGCTGCGGATCTCACGATCGAAGCCGCAGGTGGGTTGCTCGGGCTACAGGGTGATGGCGATCGTCCGCCGATTCCGATGGGCTTGCCGCAGGCTTCGTTTCACGCCGGGGCTCAGGCAGCGGCAGACATCATCATCGCGTTGAACGAGCGTGAGTTGAGCGGGCTCGGACAGCATCTCGATGTGTCCATGCAGGCCTGTGTCGTGTGGGTGTTGATGAACGCCACCGGGTTTCCGCCGATGGTGGGGCGTAACCCGCCGGGCACCAGCGAATATCGCAACGATCCGCCGAACGAGCTGGTTCCAGGACTGCGATTGCCGCGCATGTGGGCTTGTGCCGACGGCCATGTGGTGTTGGGGCTCTACCTTCCCGGCACGGGTGGACGCACGTTGCAGTCGCTGGTGCAGTGGGGCCACGAGGAGGGTGCGGTGCCGGATCACATCGCCGCCATCGACTTTATTCCCTGGCGCGATGATCTTGCCTCCGGAAAGCTTTCCGCCGAGGATCTGATTGCTGCCATCCGCGCCGTGCAGGACTTCGTGGCTGTGACGCCGAAGGCAGCGCTTCAGCGTTGCGCCGTGGAGACTAAGTCACTGATAGCCGCGGTCAATACGACCGCGGATCTGCTCGGCGACCGCCAACTCCACGCGCGGGAATTCTGGACCGAGATTGACGGCCGTACCTATCCCGGCGCGTTTGCCAAGCTGTCGAAGAGCCCGATCTCGGTGAGCCAGCCGGCGCCACGTCAGGGTGAGCACAACCACCTTCTCGACTCACTCGGTCCGCGTGCCAAGCGACGTGAGGCGGGTGCAACGCCTACAGGTGGGACGCCACCCGGTGCCTTTGCGGGGCTCAAGGTCGCGGATTTCGCCTGGGTCGGCGTAGGTCCTCTCATTGCGAAAGGGATTGCGGATCACGGTGCTACCGTCGTTCATGTGGAGTCCGGCACGCGGCCGGACGTCCTGAGGCTGATTGGGCCGTTCAAGGATGGTGAGGCGGGTTTGAATCGCTCCCACTTTCAAGCGAACTTCAACACCTCCAAGCTCGGGCTCGCGCTGAATCTCTCGAAGCAAGAGGGCCGTGAGATTGCCCGCCGTCTGATCGATTGGGCCGACGTGGTCGTAGAGAGCTTCACACCCGGAACCATGCAGCGCTTCGGTCTCGACTATGAGACCCTCGCCCGAGACCATCCGGATCTCGTGATGTTGAGCACGTGCATGCGTGGCCAGACCGGGCCGGAGGCGGGTTATTCGGGATTCGGCAACCAGGGTGCTGCGCTTGCCGGGCTGATCGCGATCACGGGTTGGCCGGACCGCGCACCTGTGGGTCCGTGGGGGGCCTATACGGATTTCATTGCACCGCGTTATGGAGTTGCAGCCCTCGCCGCGGCCATTCTGCACCGCAAGCGGACCGGAGAAGGACAGCACATCGACCTTTCGCAGATAGAGGCGGGCATCCAATTTGGCGAGCCGCTGGTGCTCGACTACACCGTGAACGGACGGGTTGCAGGGCCAATTGGGCACGATTCGCCTTATGGCTGCCCGCACGGCGTGTTCGCCACCGCGGGAGAAGAGCGATATGTGGCCATTGCGGTGCAGTCGGACGCCCAGTGGCTGGGACTTTGCGACGCGCTCGATTGGCGCGGCGAAGCGCGGGAGTGGTCGCAGGGGGAACGTGAAGCCAGGCGCGCCGAGATCCATGAGCGACTGAAAAAGGCATGTGCAGCGCAGGACTGCTTTGTTCTCGGCGAGGGTCTGCGGGATGCGGGTGTGCCGGCCCACGCCGTGGCAAGGCCAACGGACCTCTACGACGATCCACAACTCGCTCATCGGGAGTTCTTCGTGACCCTCGAGCACGGAACCATAGGCGCATCGCCATTTGACGGTCTTGCCACCCGCTTCTCCCGCGCAAAGGTGGGGCCAATGAGCGCAGGACCTCGCCTTGGCGAGCACGCCGAGCAGGTGTTAGGGGATATTCTTGGGTTCAGCGATGCGGAGATCGAGACCTACCGGGCAGCAGGCGTTCTCGAGTGACGGGAGCTGCGAAGTTGGATCAGCTTATCTCCAGCATCTCGAAGTCGTCTTTGCTGGAGCCGCACTCGGGGCACGAGAAGTCGTCCGGGACGTCAGCCCACTTCGTCCCTCGGGGAATGCCTTCGTCTTCCAGCCCTTCGGCCTCGTCATAGATGAAGCCACAGATCAAGCACTGCCATTTCTTCATGTGGATGTGCACCCGACAACGCGTTTTTGAGCCCCGGCAGTTTATCGGAGAGTGGGACCGGGTTCAGTTTTTTGACGAGGAGTCATGGTGATGAAGCCCCTCGAGGACATCCTGGTGCTCGCGCTGGAGCAGGCGGTGGCCGCGCCGCTTTGCACGAGTCGCCTCGCCGATGCAGGGGCGCGCGTCATCAAAGTCGAGCGCGCCGAGGGCGACTTCGCTCTCGCGTACGACGACGTGGTTGACGGGGAATCCGCCTATTTCGTATGGCTCAATCGAGGTAAAGAGTCGCTCGTGTGCGACATCAAGAGCGCCGACGACCACGCGTTGATCCATCGCATCCTCGAGCGCGCCGACGTGTTCGTGCAGAACCTCGCTCCCGGCGCTGCGGCGCGCGCAGGTCTTGGTTCCGACGCCTTGCGCGACAAGTATCCGCGGCTCATCACCTGCGACATCTCCGGATACGGCGAGGACGGGCCTTACAAGGACATGAAGGCATACGATCTGCTCGTGCAAGCCGAGAGCGGCCTCGTCTCGGTGACCGGCGGAGCCCAGGAGATGGGGCGGGTGGGGGTCTCGGTGTGTGACATTGCGGCCGGTTTCAATGCCCTCGTCGGCATTCAGCAAGCGCTCATACAACGAGCCCGATCCGGTGTTGGCTGCGCCATCAAGGTATCCCTCTTCGATGGCATGGCCGATTGGATGACGGTGCCGTATCTGCATGGCGTGTTCGGCGATGCGCCAAAACGCGTCGGACTCAACCACCCATCCATCGCGCCGTATGGTGCCTATCGTTTGGGTGACGGCGCTCTGATCGTCATCTGCATCCAGAACGAGCGAGAGTGGATGCGCTTGTGCGAGCAGGTTCTCGAGCAGCCTGAAATGGCCAATGACACGCGGTTTGCCAACAACATGGCTCGGGTGCGCAATCGCGCCGAGCTCGATCGTCGCATTGATGGGGTGTTCGATCAGCACACCATCGAGACGCTGAAACGGAAGCTCACCGAGGCCGCAATTGCCTTCGGCATGGTCAATGACGTCGATGGATTGGCGCGTCATCCGCAGCTTCGAACCTGGCCCGTGGTGACGCCTTCCGGAGAGGTGGAGATCGTGGCGCCACCCATCATCAGCGACCAGGATGAAGGACGTTTCGCTCCAGTGCCTGGGCTCGGAGAGCACGACGCGAAGATCCGAAGGGAATTTTCTTGAGCTGTATCGTTGTGGCCTAGTTTCCCGGGCGGAAACTAGCTCCGGGGCATGGAAGCCGGGGCAGCCGTGCGGCTGCCTAAGCAAAACCCGCTCTTTGCGGAGCCTTTTGCGGAAGAGCGCCCAGCAAAATCAAGGGTTTTGGGAGCGCGGTGGTGGACCACCAAGATGAAGGCCAATTTACTTCGCCGCAGCGTGGTAAGAAATTCGCCCGGACGGCGAATTTCTGGACATGAACTAGAGGGGTACGAGTTCCATGCCCATTGTTCTCGATCATGTTGCCATCGGTGCGCCGAGGATAAACGACGCCCCGGACTTTCTGGTGGGCGAGCTGGGTGGCAAGAGTGGTTATGGTGGCCCTGCCGGAGAGTACCGTTTCTGGCATTGGGATTATCCCGGCATTGGCCGCATCGAAGTGATCGAGCCCATGGGTCCGCCGGGGGGTTTCGTTCACCGCTTTCTCGAGCGCCAAGGTCCCGGAATCCATCATGTGACGTTCATGGTCCCGTCGTTATCCGCGATCTGTGAGCGCGCAGCCGCGCTTGGTTACCGCATCGTGGGGTACGAGGACAGCAATCCCGGATGGCGTGAAGCCTTTCTGCATCCGAAGGAAGCCATGGGCATCGTGGTGCAGATGGTGGAGTCCGAAAACGACGCACCCGAAGGCGAGCAACCGGGATGGGGAGAAGCGCCGCCGGAGCCGGACATCGCCGCGCCACCGGTCAACGTCGTGGGGGTGAGAATGCGAACGAGCAGCCGCGAGCGTGCAGTGCGCCAATGGAAAGAGCTGCTCGAGGCGCATTGCGAACAGTCAGACGACGAGCTCCTCTTCACATGGCCGGACTCGGGCATGCGCATCGCGGTGTCTGTCGAACCGGGTGTCGAGGACGCCTCCGTGTGCATCGAGCTTCGGGCGGATCGACCTCTGGGCCTACCGGATAGTCCGCATCCGATTCTCGGGACTCTGTTCGTGCAACTCTAAACCGCAGCCCGCCTGCAGCTTATTCAACTTATTGGCGGCAACCAATGTTTCGTGTGGGCTCATGCGTGGCGCATCGGTGATATCGATGACGGTGACATCTTTGATCGCGAGAGGCCGCGCTTTTGAACTCATCGACGCACAAGCGATCCAGCAGTTCGCGTTACAACCCAGCTGGTGACTCTGATCGGGTCGCAGGTGTGGGTCTTGCGATCGTGCGGCCGGCGAGCGCACCGGTGTAGGCGCCGTCCTTGATCGCAAACTCGCCATTCACGAGAACGTGCACAGTCCCTTGCGAGAGATGATGCGGATCGTCATAGCTCGCCATGTCACTGATCTCGTCGTGATTGAACACTGCGATGTCCGCCATCATGCCTTCCCGGACATAACCTCGATCCGGAAGGTGCAGAAAGTCTGCGGCGAGGCCGGTCATGCTTCGCACTGCAAATGCCATGGAGATGAGTTCCTCGTCCAGCACGAACTGGCGAAGCTTGCGGGTAAATGCGCCATACACCCGGGGGTGCGTGATGTTGGCGCCGGGTGGCGGTGTTCTCCCGTCCGTGCAAGTCATCATCCAGGGTTGCGTGGCGAGGTGGCGCGTATTGACGATGTCGTAAAGCTCGAGATTCATCACCGTGGCGTTGCCGATTGTGAGGATCTTCCGCACGGTCTGAGGGACGGTAGCTTCACGCAGCGCGGAGACCTCGGCGAGGGTGCGCCCGTTGAGATCTGGACGCGGATCCGAGAAGCGGATCTTCTGCGGCCCACCTCGTATGCCGAGCATCTGCATCGTTTCCACGTCGAGGCGCTCCACGCTCTCCGGATCTCGAAATCGAGCAAGCATCGCCTCGTGCCCGCCGGCGGAAGCCCACCGCGGAATGGTGTAGGCGCGCAGGCTGGACTGGGTTGCGGTGTAGACGTGCTGTGCCGCCGTCACCTCAATGCCTCGCGCGCGGGCATCGTTGATGAGCTTCGTGCCCTGCGGCGCCCGCCCGTAGTTGTGCGCCCCCTGTGCGTTGAAGTGGCTGAAAATCACCCGTGCACCCGACTGTTGCCCGATACCGATGCCTTCGAGGATCGAGTTGAGATATCCGATCCCGTGAAAGGTTGCGCCAAGGTCGCGGTCATGGGTGTCGTAGATTCCATCGAAGCTCGCCGCCACCTTGGCGAGCTCGATCACTTCCTCGGTGCTGGCGTAATAGCCAGGAACGTAGAAGAGCCCACTCGATAGACCGAACGCTCCTTCTTCCATGCCCTTGCGCACCAGCGCCTTCATCTGCTCGAGTTCGAGTTCCGTGGGCGAGCGATCCTCCATCCCGAGGACCGCCTCGCGTACACTTCCATGCCCTACGTAGGTGAAGGCATTGATGCCGATGCCCGAGGCATCGAGGCTCCCGAGGAGCGCCGCAACCTCGGGGGAACCGTCACCGTCGACGCCGAGCGCCACCGTGGTAATTCCCTGATGAACGAAGGGGAGAGCGTCACGCCCATAATCCTCGGTGAGCATGGCGTGGGAGTGCATGTCGATGAATCCCGGCGTGAGTATCCGCCCCTCGAGGTCGAGGGTTTTCTCGGCGTTCACATTGGCCTCGTCCGCATCCCCCACGAAGGCGATGCGATCTCCCGTGATGCCGACATCCAGACGCGCAGGTTCATTGCCGGAGCCGTCGTAGACCGTGGCCCCGGCGAGCAGTAAATCCACGTGTTGCGAGTCACCGCTACAGCCGAGGAGACCGACCAAAGCGAGAGTGACGATCGTGACCCCCGTGGTGTGTGTTCCCATGTTCATTGCTCGAGTCATCTCGATCGGAGTGTGCCGTCTTGGGAGAGTTGCGTCCATGGCCGCTCCCCCCTGTGATATCATCCCGCGCCGCACGTAGCGCATCACCGCTCGGCCAAACTCACGGAGGGCCCGTTTGGCCAGGCAGGATGCGCTCGAGTCGAGGGGGGAAGACATCTGTGGCGAGTCGCGCCACCCACGCAGGTCCTGCGGGCGGCTTTCACATAGCGATCGTCGGCGCTGGAATCTCCGGCATCTGCATGGGCATACAGCTCAAGAGAGCCGGCATCCACAACTTCACCATCTACGAGAGAGAACACGCCGTGGGCGGAACCTGGCGGGACAACACCTATCCCGGCTGTGGTTGTGACGTGCCTGCATTTTTCTACTCGTTTTCGTTCGAGCAGAAGTCGGATTGGTCACGCAAATTCTCGCTGCAGCCTGAGATTCTCGAGTACCTCCATCAGTGTGTGGACAAGTATGGGCTGATGCCGCACATCAGCTTCGGCAACGCGATCACACATGCACGATTCATTCCCGAGGACGGTCTCTGGGTGCTCACGAGTGCGAGAGGTGACGAAGTGCTCGCCAACGTGCTCGTCAGCGGCTGCGGACAGTTGAATCGACCACGCTATCCCGACATCGACGGTCTCGAAGCGTTCGAAGGCACCTGTTTTCATTCCGCCCGATGGAATCATGATCACGATCTGCGCGGCGAGCGGGTGGCGGTGATCGGCAGCGGCGCGAGCGCCATCCAGTTCGTTCCCGAGATATCTCCGCAGCTCGAACGGCTCACGTTGTTTCAACGCACGCCGAATTGGGTGATCCCGAGGCAGGATCGTGATTACACATCGACGCAGCATTGGTGGCTTCGCTGGTTTCCCCTGGCAAGGCGCCTGCATCGTTGCTTCATTTACTTGTGGCTCGAGTCTCGCTGGCCGGCATTCTCGCTGGGCACGCGAAGTGCCAATCGCTTCAAGCAGACGGCCACCGATGACATGTGCGAGCGTGTGGCCGATGTAGAGCTTACTCGGCGTCTGATTCCCGACTATCCCATCGGCTGCAAGCGCATCTTGATCTCGGACGACTATCTAGAGGCGGTCCAGGCAGACAACGTGGAGGTCGTAACGAGCCCAATCGAGCGCGTAACGGCCACGGGAGTTGAAACTGCTGATGGCAGATCGCACCGAGTCGATACCCTCGTGCTCGCGACGGGATTCGAATCCACGCGTTTCCTTGCGCCCGTGGAGGTGGTCGGGAAGGACGGGCGACGCCTGGACCAAACGTGGGTCGACGGTGCCGAGGCCTATCTCGGAGTCACGGTGGCCGGGTTTCCCAACTTCTTCATGTGCTACGGCCCGAACACGAACCTGGGGCACAACTCCATCATCTTCATGATCGAATGTCAGGTTCGCTACATCCTTCGGTGCATCGAGGCTTTGCGTAAACGCCGGTTGCGCTATCTCGATGTTCGCGAAGATGCCGTCGCAGCCTATAACGGCGTGTTGCAGCGAGACATGAAGAAGCGGGTCTGGGAAGCCGACTGCAACAGCTGGTACAAGACCGACGCGGGCAAGGTCACCAACAATTGGGGATATTCCACTGTCTACTATTGGTGGAAGACCATGAAGCCCGACTTCAGCAAGTTTCTCCAGGTGGGCCTCGACGAGGTGGACGTTACCGCGTGCCGTGTCGATCTGCGGAGCTTGCCTGCAAAGCCGCCGCGGCGAGCGTCGAGTTTGGCGATGGAAGTCAGCGTCCCGTGAACTGCGGTTTGCGCTTTTTTCTGAACGCGACACGCCCCTCGGCTCCATCTTCGCTATCCCGAACGGCGAGCAGGTCGTCGCGGTCTTTGATGTCCGCCCCCACGGAAAATGCGCGCTCGCCCGAGCTCGTCAGCACGGCGCAGCGCTGGTCCGAGTCGTTGAATCGCAGCCAAGCGCGACGCAATCCTTGAATAGCGGACTCGTCGAGCGCGTTCAGCTTCTCGGGCGGCGTGATTCGGATGATCGCTACGCGATCTCGGACTTCATACTCGACACGTTCGTCCGTCATGATGAGCTCCCGCGCTTGAGTGACTCGCTGTGCCATCGATGATCTTGGCGTCTCGTCATGCATCTTCAGTCTCCGGGAACGATTCGCGCGAAGGCAAGTCGTCAATGGTCTGCCTACTTCCCGAAGGCGGGTTCACGCTCGCAATAACCGAACCGTTCGCGTAGCGTCTCATTCACATGGCGTTCGATGGCTTCCACCTCGGCTTCGGAGAAGTCGCCCTGATAACCCCCCACCTTTCCACGCCGGGTCTTGAATGAATCGGGATTCGAGAGGTCGGTTGCTCGCAGGCGGTCGCTCGATGACTGCGACTGCGACTCGCGCCTTCGCATGTTTTCGAACGCCGCGTATTCCACCGCCTCTTCTATCTCCTCGGTGCTCGGGTCGACGCCCAGGAAACTCATTACGCGCGCAAGCTCCGTTGCAGTGCGTGAGCGCAGGTCCTCGTATCGAACCAGGAGGCCCTGGTCCAGCCCCTCGATCTCCGCCGCCCACTCGTTCATGAAGGCAATGACCTTGTCGAGTCCGCACGGCCTCATCAGAAACTCGTAAGGCGATACGCTATCGTCGGTGGCCGGATAACCATTCAACAACGCCTTGTGAGGGCGCATGCGATGCTTCCACTGATTGAAAACCGACACCGCAACGTCTGCGGGGTGCCGGACCAGAAGCATCACTCGCTTATTGCGAAATGCAGCTTTGCCGCCGCCGTCTCGCGTGTAATCGCGCAAGTAGTTGTCGTGGGTGAAGAGCACACTCGGAATCCCTGATCGGGAACGGTGGAAATTATCGAACTCGAGCAGACTCCCTTCCGCAAGCTGGTATTTCCGCTGATAGACCCTCGAGATCATCACGCGCAACCACGTGCGCCCGCTCTTACCGAAAGACACGCACACATAGTCGGCGCGCTCGAGTCGCAGGTGCTCGAAATAGCCACGCATGCGCCGCTCGACCGGAAATCGGTAGGCGCTCGGCAGGAGCCTGCAAGCCTGTTCTGCGACCCGTTGAAGCATCGTGACCTGTGACCACGTCGAAATCGGCAGTGGGTTGCTTAGTCTAAGGCCAATGCGTCGTCGAGTCAGCGCACGATGATTGCGCTGGGAAACCACGGCAAAGCGATGAATGGACGCTGGTATACTTCCAACCCCGAGCAGGCACGAGGATCGAACGAAGCCGTGAGCAACTCCATCGGCTGGGGCATCATTGGAGCGGGCGATGTGGTCAAGCGTAAGACCGGGCCCTGCCTGAACGCGATTCCGGGCAGTCGAATCGTGGCGCTCATGCGTCGCTCGGCAGATGCCGCAGAGAGCGTTGCGAAGCGTTTCGATGTGCCCGTCTGGACGACGGACGCGGGCGAGGTGATCCACCATCCGGAAGTGAATGCGATCTACATCGCGACGCCGCCGGAGAGTCATCTGGAGTATGCCCTTGCTGCCTGCGCGGCGCGAAAGCCCTGTCTCGTGGAAAAGCCTGCCGGGCGCTCGGACGAAGAATGCCGCCAGATGGTGGAAGCATTCCGCGACGCAGATGTGGCGCTCTTCGTTTCCTATTACAGGCGTTATCTTCCTCGCTTTCTCAAGGTCAAAGAAATCCTGGATTCAGGAGGGCTCGGCAGTATCGTCTCCATCGACTATCGCCTGCACAAACCCCCTCGCGAAGGTGATTGGAGCCAGACACCGCGAGTGAGCGGGGGCGGGCAATTCTACGGCCTCGCATGCCACATGCTCGACGTGTTCGACTTCTGGTTCGGGCCGTTGGAACTCACTGGCAGCGCTGCGGTCAATGCCATACCGCTTCACCGGGCCGAGGATGCAGTGGCCCTGTCGTTTCGAACCGAAGGGGGAGCGATCGGCAACGCACTGTGGAACTTTGCGTCGACCCATGCAGTGGACGAGCTGGTCATCGAAGGTCTCGGGGGAAGGCTGAGCATGGCGGGGTTGTCCCAGTCCGCGCCGGTGCGTGTGGAACTCTCGAGCTCGTGGGCTATCAGAACGAGCCCTTCGCAGAAAGACCGCACGCGGCGTCAGATGAAGGAGGCGTTGAGGATTCCGTTTCGGCAGACCTATCGCTTTGGTAAGGAGGCGCACGCACATCGCCCGAT
>JAPULC010000201.1 GCA_027295305.1 Gammaproteobacteria bacterium | reverse complement strand
AGAACCTGTTTGGTAATCTTGGGGTGCGTCACGACAGTTGCCTGGCACCTTTTTGGGTTGTGCCTGTGGGGGGGTGGGGCCTGGCACGTTGTGCCTGCCACCACCCTAAGGCTGTCGCGTCCGCCAGGGATCGTTTAGCATCGCGCCCCCATGCATGAAGAGAATGAAGAGACCGAAGAGCTCACCACCATCGAGATCTCGAAGGAGTATCTCAAGTTCTCCGCGGGGCACTTCACCATCTTCTCGGCGCACGAGCGCGAGAGTCTTCACGGTCACGACTTTGCACTGACGTGCGACGTAACGGCGCCGTTGAATCAGAACGGCATGGCATTCGACTATCGCCTGCTGAAGGACAAACTGAAGGCGCTGTGCGATGCCCTCGACGAGCAAGTTCTGCTGCCCGGCGAGTCGCCATATCTCGAAGTTCGCGATCAGGGTGAGAAGCTCATTGCGATCTTCGGAGACGAAGAGATCGCATTCTTGAAGCGCGATGTCAAAGTACTGCCGATTCGCAATGCCACCGTCGAGGAGTTTGCTCGGCTTTTACTGCACACCCTTCTGAAAGATTCCGAGATCAAGCGCTGGGATCTACGACGCGCACGCATCAGGATCTCGTCGGGTGACGGGCAGTGGGCATCCTCCACTTGGGAGAAAACGTGAAGCTCCTCCTCATCACGGGTGCGAGCGCGGGCATCGGTGAAACCACCGCCGAGCTGTTCCTCGGGCAAGGCTACAAAGTCGTGAACATCTCGCGTCGCCCGTGCCCGGTGGCCGACACGGTCAGTCTCGAATTCGACCTCACCGATCCCGACCTCGAAGCGGGTCTCGCCAGCGCACTCGCCGAGCATCTCGAGGGCGCAATGGAGATCGCATTGGTGCACAACGCATCGCGTCTCGAGAACGACGCCGTCGATGCACTTTCGAGCGCGGACCTTCGCGCGGTCCTGGAAGTGAATCTCGTGGCCGCGAACACGCTCAATCGACTCACGCTTCCTCACATGTCCAACGGCTCGAGCATCATCTACATCGGCTCCACCCTCGCTGAGAAAGCCGTTCCCGGCGCGGCGAGCTACATCATCTCCAAGCATGCATTGGTGGGCCTCATGCGCGCCACCTGCCAGGATCTAGCCGGACGCGGCATCCACACCGCATGTATCTGCCCGGGGTTCACCGACACGGAAATGCTTCGCGCACACGTGGGAGACGATGCCGGGGTACTCGAAAACATCGCCGGCATGAACACGTTCACCCGCCTGATCGAGCCGGACGAGATCGCCGAATTCATTCTATTTGCAGCCTGCCATCCCGTGATCAATGGGGCGGTGCTGCATGCGAGTCTCGGACAGATCGAACACTGAGCGAGCAACCTGTATCTAGCTGGTTTCCGTCCGGAAACTGGCTCCGGGGCATGGATGCCGGGGCAGCCACGCGGCTACCCTGAGCATTTTCTGCTTTTCCGGAAGCTCAGCTGCAGGAAAAGCAAGGAAAATGGGAGCTTCCGTAAACCGCGTTTGTGGAAGCGTAAGAGGAAATTGCCAGGGATGGCAATTTCCGGGCAAGAAGGAGACTAGAGGTACCCCAATGGCTGCGATAGACATTCACGAGCGTCGTGAGCGGGCCTATCTGGTGCTTGCCGGATTTTTCCTATGCGCCATGACCCTGCTCAACGTGATCGGAATTACCCGCTTCGTACAGCTCGGACCCATGGCGCTCGCGGTGGGCGTATTGCCCTATCCGCTGACGTTCCTGGCCACCGACCTCATCAGCGAGCTATACGGCCGCAGTCGCGCCAACTTCGTCGTGTGGCTGGGACTCGGCCTGAATTTTTTCATCCTCGCGGTGCTCTGGCTCGGCAATGCGATTCCCGCGGTACCCATTGGGAGCCAGCCCCCTTGGCAGGTGCTGGAACTCGCCCAGGCCATCACGCTCCCCAACGGCGATCGGCTCGAACAATCGGTGGAGCTCTTTCATCTCATCTACGCCTGCACCTCCGGTGCAATATTCGCATCGATGATTGCCTACATCGCAGCCCAGTTCTGCGACGTGTGGCTCTTTCACTTCTGGCGACGCCTCACCCGCGGAAAACATCTGTGGCTTCGCAATAACTTCTCCACCCTGATCAGCCAGGGAGTCGACAGCGTGATGGTGATCTCGATCACCTTCGGAGCGGTGTACCTTGCAGGTCAGATGAGCCTTGATCAGCTTCTAGTGCTCGTAGGCTCCAGTTATCTATTCAAGATGACCGTCGCACTAGCGGACACTTTGCCCTTCTACGGGCTCGTGCACTGGATGCGAAGCTACCTCAAGATGAGCGACGACGAGGAGTTTCACACTGCCGCGGCAACCATTGGACGCGCGCACATCGAGCGCGATTGAGAATAGGCATTTTCCGCTTTTCCGGAAGCTCAGCTGTAGGAAAAGCAAGGAAAATGGTGAACAAAATGGCGTCAGACCCCGTAATCGGAGGTGGCAGCCGGCTAGCTCAACCGCGTTAAATGAGGTCTGACCCCATTTTCTTCGTAAGAGGAAATTGCCAGGGAAGGCAATTTCCGGACAAGAAGTAGGTAAGCTTGCCACCGGGGAGAGGGGGCAACTCGGCCGTCCATGAGCGATCAATCGGGCAACCGCAGACGACTGCTGCCGGCAGCGCAGAGCCGTTGGGAGACCGTGTTTCCCATCGTCACGACACTGCGGGGTTATCGCCGCGAAGACTTTGGACACGATCTCGTGGCCGGCACCGTGGTCGCGGTGCTTACCATTCCCCAGGCCATTGCCTATGCATTTCTCGCCGGCTTACCTGCCGAAGCCGGCCTGTATGCCTGCATGGTGCCGATGGTGATCTACGCGCTGATGGGCTCGGGACGCGAAGTCGTCGTGGGCCCTGTGGCAATCGCTGCGCTCATGGTGTCCTCGGCAGTAGGCGAATACGCCGAGGCATTCTCGTATCGCTATTTATCCATCACCACCACGCTGGCCATCGAGGTAGGTGCTCTGCTGATGCTGCTGAAGTGGCTGCGCATGAGCGGCATCGTGAATCTGTTGAGCCATCCCGTGATCGTGGGCTTCGTCAATGCGGCGGCGATTCTGATCATTCTGAGCCAACTCGAAGCGGTGTTCGGAATCTCGGTGCCGGGGACGGACAGCCTCTTCGCAGAAGCGTTTTATATCGTCGGCCATCTTTCCGAGGCCAATGCTGCAACCTTTTCCCTTGCGATCCTGGCGCTTGGCGTGATGTTGTTCGTGAGCCGTTTCAGCGTGCCTCTTCTTCGACACATATTTCCTTCGCTGCCGGACGCGCATCCGGTGAATCGGGTAGGTCCCATGGTTGCCACGATCGTGGGTGTGGTGCTCGTGGCCGTATTCTCCCTCGACCAGACGTACGACGTGCGCGTCGTGGGCGCGGTTCCCGCAGGACTGCCGCCCCTCACCTGGCCCGTTCTCGAATTTCAACTCTGGATCGAGCTTCTTCCCACGGCAGCGATGATCGGATTGGTGGCCTTCGTCGAGACATATTCCATCGGCACCACCCTCGCTTCGCGTCACCGCCGCCGGGTCAATCCCGATCAAGAGCTTCTCGCGCTGGGAGCTGCCAATGTCGCCGCTGCGCTGACCGGTGCCTATCCCGTCGCCGGAAGCTTCTCCCGCTCGAGCGTGAACGTCAGCGCCGGGGCACGCACCAACGTGAGCACCCTCGTCTGCTTCCTGGGGATCGCGGCAACCCTTCTCTGGTTCACTCCCCTGTTTCATTTTCTGCCACACGCCGTGCTCGGCGTGATCATCATCGCCTCGGTGTTGACGTTGGTCGATTTCACCGCGCTGCGCCACCAGTGGCATTTCAACCGCCGCGATGCATTCATCAATGTGGGCACATTGGTGGCGGTGCTCACATTCGATGTCGAGGCCGGGCTCGTGATCGGAATCTTCATCTCGGTGGCGCTTCTGATTCATCGCTCGAGCCGTCCCCACATTGCGATCGTCGGGCGCATCGGCACAAGCGAGCATTTCCGCAACATCGAGCGCCACGACGTGGAGACTTTTCCCCACGTCATCGCCGTTCGTATCGATGGGAGCATCTACTTCGCCAATGCACGCCACATAGAGAATTTTCTGATGCAAATCGTCGCGGAGCGCTGGGAGCTCGAGCATCTGGTGATCGTCTGTTCGCCGGTCAACTTCATCGATTCGAGTGGGCTCGAGATGCTCGACCGCGTCACGCGCAATCTCGCCGCACTCGGCATCGACGTGCATCTGGCCGAAGTGAAAGGCCCTGTGATGGACCAACTCGAGACGACCGATTTCATCCGCCGTCTGAGCGGCAAGATCTATTTCACCACCGACCAGGCGATGCGCGATCTGGAAAACTTCAGCCCAGGCAAGAGTGATCCGTCGGAGACCAACGTATGAAACGCCACGCAGCCATAGCAGCAACCATTGCATCGCTCGCTTTCGTCACCGGGGCGGGGGCGGAGACGCTCATGGGCTTCGACACCGAGGCGAGCGACCAGCAACGCGCACTGGAGATCGAGTTCAGCAAGTCGCTCTCGGCAAGTGATCAGCTCGCGTGGATGCGAAAGCTGTCGGCTCGTCCGCATCACGTGGGATCCGCGCACGGCAAGCTCAACGCCGAGTACATTGCCAGCCTCTTTCGCGAGTGGGGCTACGCAGTGGAAATGGAGGTCTACGACATCCTGCTGCCAGTTCCGAAATTGCGAAAGCTGGCGATGATTGCCCCCGAGGCGTTCACCGCATCACTCACGGAGCGCACGTTGGAGGAAGATCCAAGTACCGCAGTGAGAGAAAGTCTCCTGCCGCCGTACAACGCATTCTCCGTCGATGGCAAGGTCGAGGGGGATCTCGTATTCGTCAACTACGGTGTTCCCGAGGACTACGAGCTGCTTGCGCGCTACGGGATCGACGTCGCCGGCAAGATCGTGATCGCCAAGTACGGCGGCTCGTGGCGCGGCATCAAGCCAAAGGTCGCCGCGGAACATGGGGCCATCGGATGCCTGATCTACTCCGATCCTGCCGATGACGGCTACGCCCGTGGCGATGTGTACCCCGACGGGGCCTTCAAGCATGAGACCGGGGTTCAGCGCGGCGCAGTCATGGATCTGCCCCTGCGAGCGGGGGACGTGCTCACGCCGTTCGAAGGTGCCGATAAGCGCGCACGGCGCCTCGATCTCGAGGAAGTCGAAACCCTCACCCGGATTCCGGTGCTCCCTATCTCCTGGGCCGATGCACTGCCGCTGCTACGGGCCATGGGCGGCCCGGTGACCCCGCAGGGGTGGCGGGGCGCTTTGCCCATCACCTATCACCTGGGTCCGGGACCCGCCCGGGTGCGACTCGAGGTTCGATTCGATTGGCAGCGGGTGCCCGCCTACGACGTGATCGCCACCCTCGAGGGTGCGCTCTATCCGGATCAGTGGATCGTTCGTGGAAACCATCACGACGCCTGGAATCATGGCGCGGCAGATCCCATCTCCGGACTCGTCGCGCTGCTTTCAGAGGCGAAGGCCATCGCACTCCTCGCCCGCAGGGGCGAGCGTCCATCGCGTACCCTGGTATTCGCAGCCTGGGATGCGGAAGAACCCGGGCTCATCGGATCCACCGAGTGGGCGGAGGATCATCGAAAGGTGCTCGACACGCGCGCCGTCGCCTACATCAACACCGACGGCAATAGCCGGGGCTTCATCAGCGCCCGCGGCTCTCACACACTGGAGAAGTTCGTAAACGAGGTACTCAGAGACGTGACGGACCCGCAAACCGGCGAATCGGTGGCAAAGCGGCGCAAGGCCCGCATGCTCGCAGGTCCGGACGAAGACCAACGCAAGGACGCCAAGGAACGAGAGGATCTCCACCTCGCTCCCCTGGGCTCGGGCTCGGATTACACACCGTTCCTGCAACACCTGGGCATCGCGTCGACAAATATCGGGTTCGGCGGCGAAGGGCCCGGCGGAAGCTATCACACCCTCTACGATACGTTCGATCACTACACACGGTTCCGCGATCCCGGACTGGCCTACGGCGTGGCGTTGGCCGACGTGACCGGGCGGATAACGTTGCGCCTGGCCAACGCACCGGTGGTGCCCTTCGAGTTCAAGGCGTTCGCCGAGAGCATGAGCAAATACGTAGAGGAGCTGAAGAAGCTCAGTCAGGAAATGCGCGAGGAGACCGAACGCCAGAACCGAATGATCGAGGACGGGACCTACGCGCTGGCACTCGACCCGACCAAGCCACCCGGACCTCCCGAGCCCAAATCACGGGTTCCGCATTTCAATTTCGCGCCGCTGGACAACGCGGTGGGGGAACTCGAGCGCAGCGCCGACGCCTACGATGAGGCGCGCTCCCGCGCGGAATCGATGGATGCGCAGACCCTCGAGAAATTCAATCGCCTGCTCTACACCTCCGAGCGCCTGCTCACCCGGGAAGAAGGTTTGCCCGGTCGCCCATGGTATCGTCACTATATCTACGCACCGGGCTTCTATACGGGCTATGGCGTCAAAACCATTCCGGGTGTTCGCGAAGCCATCGAAGAGCGAGAATACGGCGAGGTGGAGGGGCAAATCGAAATCGCAGCTGAAGTCCTCGAACGATTCGCAGGTCGAATCGACGAGATCGTAAGCCTGATCCCTCCCGAGACGGAACCTCCTGAAACAGAAGAATGAAACGCTATACGCCCCTCTACATCCCGCTATCGGTGGTCACGATCTACTACGCGTTGCTTACCTTCAGCGTCTGGGGGGTGCTGGAGATCTATCCGGACCTCGCGCGGCTTCTTCCCGTGGGAGGCGTGGAAACACTTCTGGCGCGACAGGATCCGGGCTTTTTCGAGCCCGTCGAGGCCGATGAGTGGGATGCGGTCGAGACGGACGGGCCCATCACCCTGGCGCTTGCCATGGTCGCAACGCTGCTTCTGATGCTGCCGGTGTCCTGGGTCTACGTCATCACCTTCCGCCAGGAGAAGCGCTTCGAGGGCTCGTTCGTCCAGACCATCATTCTGTTGCCCATTCTCGTGACCGGTATCGCCACCATCGTGCAGCACAGTCTCGCGTTGGCGTTCAGTCTCGCCGGCATCGTGGCGGCGGTGCGCTGGCGTTTCACCCTCGACAAGCCCTCTCACGCCGTCTACATATTCGCCGGCATCGGCGTGGGCCTCGGAGCAGGTATCAGCGCCGTGGAGATCTCTAGCGTTGTCTCCGTGTTCTTCGTGTACACGTCTCTCGCGCTCTGGCGATTGGACTACGGCGACAACCTGCGGGGCGGTTTCATCGCATTTTTCACCGGCCGCGATCCCGATGATGAAGATCTCTAACCGGCTGCTGAAAAAGCCGTCCTGGCTTTTCAGCAGTAGGCTCTGGCCCGCGCTGCTGCTGGCGTTGTTGGCACCTATCGGCACGCAAGCCGCGTCCTTCCTCACGCGCTTCGACCTCGATGCGCCGGCAGCCCAACAATGGAAGCTCCCGAAGCGACTCCGGGAGATTTCCGGACTCGGTCTCACGCCGGATGGCTATCTGCTTGCCCATGATGACGAGCGCGGCACCATCTACGTGCTCGATTATCGCGAGCTTCGCCACGTCAAGACCTTTCGGCTGGGCCAGCCCACCGCGCGAGACGACTTCGAGGCCGTCGCGATGGCCGATGGCCGCATCTACGTCATGACGAGCCTCGGGCGTCTCTACGAGGCCCCCGAGGG
>JAPULC010000200.1 GCA_027295305.1 Gammaproteobacteria bacterium | reverse complement strand
ACGGCGGCTTCGGGCGAGGAAGGGCTCGCGAAGGTCGCCAGCTGGCATCCGGACCTGGTGCTGTTGGACATCATGATGCCCGGGATGAGCGGCTATGAGGTCTGCGAGAAGCTGCGCGCCGATCCCGCGACCACAGCACTGCCTGTGGTTCTCGTCACGGCGCTCGATCCGGACAAGGAGCGCGTGAAGGGCCTGGAAGCGGGCGCCGACGACTTCCTGACCAAGCCCGTCAACCAGCCCGAGCTACTAGCCCGGGTGCGCTCCCTGCTGCGCATCAAGACGCTGCACGACGAGGTTCAGGCGCAGGCCGCCGAGCTCGCGCGCTGGAACAGCGAGCTCGAGACGCGGGTGGCGGCGCAGGTCGAGGAGCTCGATCGGCTCGGGCGCCTGCGCCGCTTCCTCTCTCCGCAGGTCGCCGACGCGGTCGTCTCGAGCGGCGACGAAACGATGCTGGGCAGCCACCGTGCGCTGATTGCGACGGTGTTCTGCGACCTCCGGGGCTTCACGCGGTTCTGCGAGTCCGCCGAGCCCGAGGAGGCCATCGAGGTCCTGCAGGCTTATCACGAGGCGATGGGCATGCTCATCCACGAGCACGCCGGCACCATCGACCACCGCGCCGGCGACGGGATCATGATCATCTTCAACGATCCGCTGCCCTGCGACGACCCGGCCGGAGCGGCGCTCTCGATGGCGCTCTCGATGCGTGCGCGGATGGGCGAGCTCGGCGCGCAGTGGCGCAAGCTCGGGCACCGACTCGGCTTCGGCGTCGGCATCTCGCTCGGCTACGCCACGGTCGGTATGGTGGGCTTCGAGGGGCGATACGACTACACCGCCAACGGCAGTGTCGTGAACCTCGCCGCCCGCCTCTGCGACGAGGCGGACGACGGGGAGATCCTGCTCAGCACCCGCGCCTACGCGGCGGTGGAGGAGCGCGTCGAGGTCGAGGCTGCGACGGAGCTCACCCTGAAGGGCTTTCACGAGCCGGTCGAGGCATTTCGCGTTACGGCGAGTCGAGAGGACGCGCCCCATAATCCGCAACCTTCTGGACCCCAATGACTTAATCCGTGGACCGGTCACCGCTGTCAAATACGGTTGTCCAAGATTTCTATAAGCTGTTGAACGGAAACGGGGTGATTTCGACGGGGAAAATTGGACAATTCAAGGGTAAGCTACTGATGAACCAAGCAATGACGCTTGGACTCATAATCCGTTGGTCGTAGGTTCGAGTCCTACCGGGCCCACCACTCCCCATAATGGGGACATTCCTCAATAGCTAAGTTTCTGATCTTTCACCTTGTCTTCCCGGACTGCGCAGGCTGGCCTCCAGATCCAGGGTTGTTGCTATTTCCTTCGTCCAAGGCTGCGTCCCATAGGGTTGGGATCGCTTGATACTCAATCGAAGGGCGGATTCTTCGTCAGCACTCTGGGGCTCATTAACCCAGGTGAGCCATGTCGAGGTGGGTGCGAGCGGTGATTGCAACTCGAGCACAGGGACCGTTCGACCCCAACGATGCAGGCTGGACCACTGCCACATCTCAGCCTGCTCGACCAGCCCCGCACGTAATGGATTCCGCTCCACATAGCGGAGCACGGTCAACAAATGGTCATCGTGTTCGATGGGGAACGCTTTGAAGCGCCCCTGCTAGATACGTCCGTCAGTACCGTAGCGTTTGTGATGGCGCCGCACATGGCTGGTAAGCAGCCAGTGCATCCACCGACCGAGATTACCATCTGAAGCGGGCCAGGGTACGAAATGGAAGTGATTCGGCATCAGGCACCAAGCCGAAATCCGCCTGGGGATACGATCACACGCCTGGCGCATCAGAGATACGAATTCCCCATAGTCTCGCGCGTCATGGAATACCCGGGCGCGGCCGTTGCCTTTTTGCGATCCGTCCTGACGTCCTCGCCGGGCTTTCTGAAGGCGCCGCTGGTCTTTTCGATTCATCGCTCACGCCCCTGTTGACAGCAGAGATGATAACGACTTTTGCGCTGCGAGAAGTAACAGTAATTCGCCACCAGCGCTACGATGGCGGTCTCAGGACACAGCTCGCAACCCAAGCAGTCTGCAACCACGGGCCGCCCGACCCACCCCAGCCAACCGCGACAAGCCGATGATGCGCAGCTTTCCAACACTCGCGATACATCGGCAAGTCAGCAGAATGGCCGTTTGAATTACCTATCGGCGAAGAAGATCGCGGGTTCCTATGCGCGTGTCGCTCACTGCGCCAGTCGCGTGCCCAATTCGCGTAACAGATTGCCGCCGTCTCCCTCCCAGGCGGCTCCATGCATGCAGGTGAGGATGTGCGGCGAAGTGGACGCAAGTTTTTCCGCCAACTCCCGAACCTGTCGGGTTTCACAGAAGTAGTTGAAAACCTCACGCGTTGCTTCGCTACTGTGCAGAATGTCTTCCGAAGTCAGCGGCTGGTGCTCATGACCTCCCTGGGTGAAGAGATCCCCACAAAATAGCGTTTTCGTCGTTGTCTCGAACAAATGCCCGCATTCCCAACCGTGTGGAAAATGAGGCGTGTCGATCCACCGGACAACATGTGCACCCAGGGAAAGCTCTTCACCGTCGGCCAGGGCGCGGGCCGGGCGCAGCGCGAAATCGTCCACGCTTACCATCTTGGCGGTGGTGCTGCACAGCGGTTGGGCATCGGGCGCCGCTTCCAGGAACTCGTTCAGCGCGCCGCACTCATCGGCTTCGAAATGGGAGAGTCCGATGTATTGCAATGAACTCACGGATACGACGGATTCCACCGCTTCCTTCACCAGGGGGAACATCTTACGCAGCCCCGAATGATAGAGGAGGGGACAGTCGTCCACGATGAGATACTGGTTGAAGGTGAATCCGCCGGGGATCGATTCTGGCGGCACCGGGGTACTGATACGGAAAATGCCATCTGCGATCTCGTCGATGCTCGTTCCACTTTGCTGATTAGTGATCATGAGTAGGTGTCCTCATCGTAGGTAATCCGATTGGGATCTATTCGCCGTCTGGCACCAGCGGTCGAATGGTGGCGATCAATTCCTGCCGGGCAGGCTCCGGTGCAAGCTCCCCGGAGAGGCGCAGAGCCCGATAGGTCAAGAAGTCCAGCAGTCCACGCACCAGCGGAAATTTTCGTGAATTTTTCGGGACGACCATCGCCGTGATGGCATCGGCCAGGCCCTCATAGACGCGCATCTCTGCCTCCAGTGTCGGCGAATCTTTGCGCGAATGTGCACTGAACCAGGCGTAACCGAACATTGCTTCGTGTATGCGGCAGAGTTCGGATACGGCCTCCTCCAGGCGGTGGGCCGGGTCGGCAATGCGGCCAAGGGCGTCCAGGTCCGGCATGCACAGCGACTCGGCAAAGGTCCGTGTGCAGTCGCGATAGAGGGTTTCCTTGGACGGGAAGTGTTTGCG
>JAPULC010000020.1 GCA_027295305.1 Gammaproteobacteria bacterium | reverse complement strand
GGGATCGGAGAGCCAGACCCCCTCGCCTCGAACGATGTTGATGGGGTCCTTGTAGAAGAGCGCTGCCCCGGCGCCTAGAAGGCGCTCACGGCGGGCGAGTAGATCGGCGATGGTCATGGGGTTCCCCACGAGCGGGTTTCGAGAGGTCCATCCTAATTCAGGACATCCATCTTTAGTCACCTAATTCAGCATCCTAATTCAGCATCCTAATTCAGGACATCCATCCTTCGAATGTGCCGATGATGGATGTCCCCAAATGAATTGTCCCCAAATGCATTGGCCAAATTGAATTGCACGAGCGCCAGTCCCGCAATCGATGATATCGATTGCTCGATGGCGTTCATCTCTGTCCGATGGAGACAGATGCCTTGGTGAATGAGGTTGTCGGAAGACTAAACGGGTATCTGCGTGTGACTAGGTTACGGAAAAGACACCTTCAGGAAGGACCGATGGGTTCAAAGGAAAACCCATGGGCGCTGTTTAGCAATAGCCCGCTGTCGCCGATGGCCGAAGCCGCGCCTGGCCCGATCCCTTTAGCCAGTGCTGACCAATGCGCTTAGCGAGCGCCTTCATTGCCTCTGCGGCTCCAAATGCCCTTCGGTTTGGCTCTCGATGTTCGAGGACCTGCGGGAGCCACACATCAATTCCGCTTCCGAAGCTGTCAACGACGGAGACCACCCCAGAGGGAATAGCACCTGCCTTGTCATCACGAACGATTCGACCGGTCCAATCCACGAGTGCGAGGTAGTTTCCGAGCGAGATTTCAAGGCGCGGGGTGTGACGGTGCAGCGAGTCATTGAGCGGGCGCAGTGGTGCTGCGAGCAGATCGGCGGTTGTGAGCGACTCCTCTGCAAGATCGATTCGACGTTTGACAGACGTATGTTCTGACTTTTCCAACTGATTCGTGATTCCAGCACGAATCGGGTTTAGATCCACATAGACCATGCATGAATAGGCGGCCCGTTCGTCGAGCAATACGTTGGACTCGAAACGCCCTTGCCAGAAGCGACCTGTACATCCGTCCTCGGCGTTGGCCCGTCGAGCAATATGCTCGTTCATGAAGCGCATGAACCAGGAGAGATCCCCAAGACGACGGCGACACACTTCCACGCGCTTGGGGTCGTTCATCAGTGCTTCCACCCACGAATCGATGCGCCCTTCATCGACTTCGCCATAGCGTGTGGGTGGGCAGAGGGTCACCCAACGCTTCGCCACTTGCTTGTCGCTGAGCTCAAGCGCTGCCTTTGGGTCCACATGGAGCACGATGTGGTAGTGGTTGCTCATCACGGCATAGGCGTAGAGCTCGACGGTGAAACATGTAGCGAGCTTCAGCATGCGATCTTCGATCCATTGACGGCGATGGTCGAATGAACGTCCTGTGACTGGATCCTTGCCGCACAACCACGCTTGTCGAACGCAACGTGTTATCAGGTGGTAGAACCCGCCGTTCTCGCGGTCGATCAGATGTGAGCGAGGATAGGTCACGTCCTTGTGCCTCGAGTTGAGGACGTTCGACCTTATCTCGTCAGCAGGTCTTTCGATGCCGGAAAGAAGCTCAAACCTATGTGCGATATTTCTGAATGATGGATGTCCCGATTCTCCAAGATGCTAACGTCGCGAAGCGATGGCGACGATGTTTTCGCCGGGATCCCGAAAGAAAGCCATCCACTCCTCGGTATCGGGATTATCGAACGTGCCATCCGTGTCACGATGGATGAGATGGGGTACATCGTCGAACTGCACCCCACGCTCCTTGAGATCAGCATATGCAGCGTCTATGTCATCGACCCAGAAGTAGAGCGTGACAGGGGTCGTCTCGCGCTCGAACAGAAGTCGCACCCCGGCGAAGTCGAAGAACAGGAGCCCGGGAGGATCGTAAGTTACGATGTATCTCGCCCCCAGCACTTCCTCATAGAATCGCCGCGTCTCTGCGAGGTCGGGAGCCCGCGCCGCTATCTGGTGAATTCGCGTGAGTCTCATGGAGTGTCTCCTTCCTGGTACTTCCAGTATACTTAGCTATGCTAACGAATAATTTAGCAATGCTAACGAAATGTCAATAGCTCGGAAAACAGAGATCTCGCGGTTGAATTCCGCCGTGACGCATCTCATCCGGCGCATACGGCGCATCGACGAGTCGCAGGATATCGGCAGAGCGCGACTCTCGGCCCTCGCCGTGCTTCATTTCGGTGGTTCGTCAACGCTGACGGAGCTGGCCGCTTCGGAACTCGTGACACGCCCCACCATGCATCACATTGTGAATGGCCTCGAGAATGACGGATTGGTGCGTCGCATGCCTGACGCCGAGGATGGGCGACGGCAGCGGGTCGAGCTCACCCGAGAGGGACGCGCGGCCATCGTGAAGGCGCATCGCGCCAGGCTCGAGTTCCTGGAGGGGCTTGCGATAGACGTCACCTTGGCGGATCTCGCGACGACAGTACGGTGTTTGGAGGCACTCGATGTGCGAGCGGGCGATGACTGACCTCCCACCCGCAGTGCACCTTAAGAGGGTGTTGTAAAACACCCTCTTAAACAATCGCCGGCGCTACGATATTGGTGCCGAGGGTGGGACTCGAACCCACACTTGGTTGCCCAAACTGGATTTTGAGTCCAGCGCGTCTACCAGTTTCGCCACCTCGGCCCGGCGGCGTTCTAGGTGGCGCCGGAGAATAGCCGAGGGGTGAGCGGCCGGTCAATGCGCGCCGGCGCAGCGCTTTGTGGCCATAGCCCCTTCCGGTAAACTTGCCGCCTCTGTTCTTATGACGCCTCCCGGGCACATGAAAGTCAGCCAATTCAGCTACGAGCTGCCGAAGGATCTCATCGCGCAACAGCCCCTGCCCGAGCGCACGGGCGGGCGACTGATGCTGCTCGATGGCACCCATGGCGCGATCGAGCACATGGCGGTCTCCGACTTTCCGAGTCTCGTGCGTCAGTACGACATCGTGGTGCTGAACGATACACGGGTGATCCCCGCGCGCATGTTTGGCGTCAAGCAGACCGGGGGTCGTGCGGAGCTGCTGATTGAACGGGTGCTCGACGACGAGCGGGTCCTCGCGCAGCTCAAGGTCTCGAAGCCGGCGAAAAAGGGCAGCGAGATCGAGATTCAGGGTCACAGCGGTGAGTCCGAGAGGGTGGAGGTATTGGGTCGCCAGGGCGAGTTCTACGAGCTGCGCTTCCGCGAAGGCGTGAGCGCGATGCTCGATCGCTGCGGGCACGTGCCATTACCGCCCTATATCGTGCGCGAGGAGGGTATCGATCTGGCCCTCGATCGCGAGCGTTATCAGACGGTATTTGCGGCGCAGGATGGCGGCGTGGCGGCGCCCACGGCGGGGCTTCATTTCGATCAGACAATGCTCGATGCGATCCGTGACCGCGGTGCCTATGTGGGTTTCTGCACGCTGCACGTTGGCGCCGGGACGTTTCAGCCCGTGCGTACCGACAACGTGGAAGATCACGCGCTGCATTCGGAACGGGTGGACGTGTCCGACAGCCTGGTGACACAGATCGGCCGAGCCTGGGGGCGCGAAGGACGCGTGATTGCGGTTGGCACCACCACCGTGCGGGCGCTCGAGTCCGCAGTGCGAAACGGAGTGTTCGGTCCATACCATGGCGAGACCGAACTCTTCGCCTATCCGGGCTTCGAATTCCGCATAGTGGACGCGATCGTCACGAACTTCCACCTGCCCGAGTCTTCGCTGCTCATGCTTGCGGCAGCGTTCGCTGGCACCGACCATGTAATGAACGCCTATCGTGAGGCCGTGAAGGAGCGTTATCGTTTCTATAGTTACGGCGACGCGATGTTCATCACCCGCGACTCTGCGACGAAGGACTGACTCCGCTTCATGCGCTTTGAGCTTCTGACCACGGACGGTGATGCGCGGCGAGCACGCTTGGCACTGTCACACGGTGAGGTTCAGACGCCGGTGTTCATGCCGTGCGGTACGTACGGCACCGTGAAGGGTATGACCCCCGTGCATCTTCGCGATACCGGCACACAGATTCTGCTGGGCAACACTTTTCATCTGATGCTGCGCCCGGGCGCCGATGTGGTGCAGTCTCTCGGTGGCCTGCGCGGGTTCATGGGCTGGGATGGACCGATACTCACCGACTCCGGCGGCTTCCAGGTGTGGAGCCTCGGCGCCATGCGCAAGATTCGCGAAGAAGGGGTGGAGTTCAGATCCCCCGTGGACGGCGACAAGGTGTTTCTCACTCCCGAGAGCTCCGTGGAGATTCAGCAACAGCTCGACGCCGACATCATCATGGTCCTGGACGAGTGCACGCCTCACGAGTCCACCCAGGCCGAGGTGAAGGCCTCGATGGAGCTGTCATTGCGCTGGGCCGCGCGTTGTCGATTGGCGCACAGCTCCGAAGGTGCTCTGTTCGGCATCGTGCAGGGTGGGATGCATCCTGCGCTGAGGGACGCATCCCTCGAAGGCCTCCAGAGCATTGGCTTCGAGGGCTATGCCATCGGCGGTCTCTCGGTGGGGGAATCGAAGGAAGAGATGATGGAAGTGCTTAGCCATGTGGCGCCGCGCATGCCGAAGAATGCGCCGCGTTACCTCATGGGGGTCGGCACGCCGCAGGACCTGCTCGAGGGGGTGCAGCTTGGCATCGACATGTTCGATTGCGTTCTGCCCACGCGCAATGCGCGCAACGCCTATCTCTTCACGTCTCGTGGCATCGTGAAGATCCGCAACTCGGTGCATCGAACGAGTGACGAACCGATCGATCCCGATTGCCACTGCTATACGTGTCGCAACTTTTCGCGTTCGTATCTGCATCATCTCGACAAATGTGGGGAAATTCTGAGCGCAATACTGAACACCGTGCACAATCTTCACTACTATCACGCGCTGATGAGCCGTTTGCGGACGGCTATTGAAGAAGGTACATTGGGCCGCCTTTCCAAGGCCCTGTATGACGGTTGGGGTCAATCAACATGAGCTTTTTCATTCCGGCTGCGGCTGCAGCAGAAGGGGACGCGGGAGGGGGTGTCGGCGGCTTCGAATTCATCCTCCTCATCGGCTTTGTCGCCATCTTCTACTTTCTGATCTGGCGTCCGCAGAGCAAGCGTCAAAAGGAGCATCGTGAGCTCGTCGGCTCGCTGTCGAAGGGCGACGAGATCGTCACCAACGGCGGCATCATGGGTCAGATCACCCAGGTCCGAGACGACCTCATCGTGGTGGAGGTGGCCGATAAGGTGGAGCTTCGGCTGCAGAAGTCGGCGGTGTCCGCGACCCTGCCCAAGGGGACCCTCAAGCAGTTGAATGACTGAACCCGGATCAATGCGCTGATTCGATGCTGAACACGTACCCGCTCTGGAAGTACGCTCTCATCGTTGCCGTGCTGGCGATCGGTGGGCTCTTCGCAGCGCCCAATCTCTATCCCCCCGATTTCGCTATCCAGGTGGCGCCGGACGATGCGGACATGCTGCTCTCCGAAGAGGTTGCTCAACGGGCATTGAGTGCACTCGATGGCGTAGAGATCGAATATTTCGATGTCGGGCACGAAGATCGCAGCCTGGTTGTTCGCGTGCGCTCCAACGAGGATCAGATCCTCGGGCGCGTGGCCATTCAGGACGCGCTCGGGGATGAATACGTTGCCGCGCTGAATCTCGCGCCGACGACCCCCGATTGGTTGGCAGGCATCGGTGCCAGCCCGATGAAGTATGGGCTCGACCTCTCGGGCGGCGTTCACTTTCTGCTGGAGGTGGACATAGACAAGGCGGTGTCGAATCGCTCGAAGGCGCTGGAGGACGATCTCAAGGGGTTGTTGCGCGAAAAGCGCATCCGTTATCAGGATATGCGCTTCGAAGATGGGGATTTGCGCGTCGGATTTCGCGACGACGACGATCGCCGCAAGGCGCGTAAGCTGGTGCTCGAGCGCTTTCGAGAATTTGTGCCGCAGTCCGAGGATGTCGACGGGCGGCCCGGCCTCGTGCTCGCCATGCCCCTCGAGATGCGCCGCGAGATCGAGCGCTATGCCATCAGTCAGAATCTTCAGAGCCTGCGCAACCGAGTCAACGAGCTCGGTGTATCGGAACCGCTGGTGCAGAGCCTCGGGAGCAACCGCATCGTCGTCGACTTGCCGGGCGTGCAGGACAGCAGCCGGGCGAAAATCATTCTGGGCAAAGTTGCGAATCTCGACTTTCGTCTGGTGGCAGCCCCCGATGCCCTCGGCTCTGAGACCGAGACCTACGAGTACGAGGGGCGCCCGGTGGTGCTCGAGCGCCGTAACATCGTGACGGGCGATCGCGTGGCGAACGCGCTTCACGACTTTGATTCCCAAACCAACATGCCCCAGGTGAGCATTACGCTGGACGGGCAGGGCGGCGACGCCATGCACCGAGCAACGCGATACAACATTGGGCGCAGCATGGCCATCATCTTGAAAGAGACGAAGACCCGTATGGTCAAGGTCACCGACGACAGCGGCGAGGAGGTGATCCAGCCACAGCCGTATGAGACCAAGCGTCTGATCAGTGTCGCGACCATTCAAGCTGCGCTAGGGAGCCGTTTCCGCATCACCGGGCTATCCCAGGGGGAAGCGCGTCTTCTCGCGCTTCTGCTGCGTGCCGGTGCGCTGGCGGCGCCGATGTACATCGTGGAGGAGCGCACGGTGGGGGCGAGCCTCGGAGAGGAGAACATCAATCGCGGGTTCACCTCCATCGTCATCGGCTTCTCTGCCGTGCTCGTGTTCATGCTCATCTACTACAAGCTCTTCGGCCTTGCGGCAAACATCGCGCTGACGGTGAACCTGGTGCTGCTCATAGCGATGATGTCGTTGATCGGGGCGACCCTCACACTTCCGGGTATTGCGGGGATCGTGCTGACCGTGGGCATGGCGGTCGACGCGAACGTTCTGATCTTCTCGCGTATCAAAGAGGAGCTTCGGGAGCGACCACCGCAACAGGCGATTCACGCGGGCTTCGAGCGAGCGCTTGTCACCATTCTCGATGCCAACATCACGACCTTCATCGTCGCCGTGGTCCTCTACGCCATCGGCACGGGAGCGGTGAAGGGATTCGCGGTGACGCTGATGGTTGGAATCATGACGTCGATGTTCACGGCGATCATGGGTACGCGTGCGTTGGTGAATCTGATGTATGGCGGGCGAAACGTAGAGCGATTGGCGATCTGACATGGCAGACGCGCAATTTCACATCGATTTCATGGGCTGGCGCAAAGTTACGGCTGTGTTCTCGATTACGTTGGTGTTGATCTCAATCGTTGTTTTGTCGGTGCGCTGGCTGAACTTGGGACTCGACTTCACCGGTGGCACTCTGGTGGAAGTGGTCTTCGAGCAGCCCCAGGATCCGGAGCGCGTGCGCGGCTGGCTCGTAGACGCCGGATTTCGAAACGGCGTGGTGCAGAACTTTGGTACCCCAACGGATTTGCTGGTGCGCATGCCGCCCCAGGCAGATCAGGATCAGGCGCGGCTCGGCGATAGTGTGCTGGAGGTCCTGCGGGTGGCATCAGGGGGTGAGGTGGACTTGCGGCGCTCGGAGTTCGTGGGTCCGGCTGTCGGTGAGGAGCTGCGGGAACAGGGCGGTATGGCGATGCTGTTGGCCCTTGGCCTGGTGATGATCTACATCATGTTCCGCTTCACGAGCAAGTTCAGTATCGGTGCGGTGGTAGCGTTGGTCCATGACGTGATTATCACGTTCGGGTTTTTCGCGGTATTCCAGTGGACGTTCGATCAGTCCGTGCTCGCCGCGGTTCTTGCGGTGATCGGCTACTCGCTGAACGACACCATCGTAGTGTCGGACCGCATTCGGGAGAACTTCCGATTGATCCGGCGCGGGCAGCCTGTGGATGTCGTGAATACGTCCCTCAATCAGACCCTTGGCCGTACCCTCGTCACGTCGTTGACCACGCTGCTTGTTCTGGTGGCGCTGCTGGTCTTCGGTGGTGAGATGATCCGTGGCTTTGCGATCGCGCTCATCATCGGCGTCGTGGTGGGCACCTATTCCTCCATTTATGTTGCTGCGAGCTTGCTTCTCACCATGGGCATCAGCCGCGAGGATCTGCTCGTACCGGCGAAGGAAGGCACCGAAGACAACGTTCCCTAGCGTCCGACGAGATTGTGCCAGGCACATTTTGCGACCTGCCAAATTCACGACACCCATCATTTTCCCGTCGAAGGTTTCTGCCAAGGGTTTCAAATTCGGGACACCCATCTTTTTTGTCGTCGGATGATGGATGTCCCGAAGAATTGGGCCAAATGATGGGTGTCCCGAATTTGGGTGAGGGAGGTTGAAATGATGGGTGTCCCGAATTGGTAGGTCATGGGTGTCCCGAATTGGGAGGTCGGGAAGATGGGCCCGGGTTGGGAGGCTCAGCCGGTGCGGAGGTGTTCGGTGAGGTGGGGCTCGAGCATGGCCAGAAGCTCTCGGTGGCACTTGGGGTTGCCGCAGGCCACGTTGCCGATTTCCACGTGGCGGGAGCGTCCCGTGAGGTCGCTGATGAT
>JAPULC010000002.1 GCA_027295305.1 Gammaproteobacteria bacterium | reverse complement strand
CGCGGCCCGAATCAAACGCTTCACGCGAGCGCTCAGACGATGACGCCACAGATGCCGGTCGGTGGCGGCCGCGTTGGTGACGTAATTCAACTGCACGGAACGTCGCGGACCCTCGTAGGGCCGATAGCCGTGCCAGCAATTCTCGGTGACCCGAAATCCGGCGAGTGTGCCCGCGCCGGGGGCAATCTCGCAGAAAAAGTCCTCGACATCGGAGCTTCGAAGCAGGCGCAGGTGACCGGCCTCCACGTCTCCGGGCTCGTTCAGATAGAGCAGCAGGGTGACGAGCTTGGACTTGGAATCGGTGTGGACCTTGCCATCCTTCGTTCGCGAATGACCGCGCAACGTTGTCGTTACGGGAGCATCACCGAGGTCGATTTGGAACTTCCTCGACACGAGCTCGCGAAGCTCGCCGCTGCCGAGGGCTTCGATCAGCGCACCGACAGCCTCACCGTGGTGCACCCGATCCAGGGGATAGCTCCCGCCCCGCAGCTCTCTGGGAAAATCTTCGAGGATCGGGGTGAGATGATCTCTTCGAACGAAGTTCTCCACCACGAAGTGCGGGTAGGGCTCAAACACCACATCGGCATGGCGTAGCGCGGCGAGATCGAGAATTCCCCCGGCGCCCATCTCAGTCGGCGGGAGCGAGGGCGCCGCTACCTGCGCTACCGGCATCTGCACGTGCACGCACGACGATCTCGCTGCGAACCACCCCGCGACACCATCCCCAGGCGACCACGCCCAGCACGACGCTGGTGAGGGTCAGTGCGCAGAATATTCCGACGTAGCCGAACAGCCAGCTCCCCGCGATGGCGAGAGGCACGTAGAGCACCACACTGCGCAGCAGCGAGATCACGAGCGGGGGAAAGGGTTTGCCGAGTGCATTGAATGTCGAGCTCGATACCTGCATGAGTCCCATGAAGCCGATGCTGAACGGAACAATGAGCAGATAACGCGCGGCAGTCTCTACGACTTCCGGATCCTGATTGATGAGCGCGACGATGGGTCCACCGAGCAGCGCCATCAGGATGAACGAGAAGATCCCCCAGCCGATGCTGAAGGCGTATGCGATTCTCAGTGCTTCGTGCACCCGATCGTATTTCCCGGCTCCCCAGTTCTGCCCAACGAAGGGCGCGATGCTCGAGGCGAGGGACATGATGACCATCGTCAGCATCTGATCCACGCGCCCGGCCACGCCGTAGCCTGCCACTACACTCGCGCCGTACCCCGCCAGCAGTCGCGTGATGACGAGCATGGACACCGGCATGATGAGCGAGGCGGCCATGGCGGGAAGGCCCACATGCAGTATGTCGCGCCATGACTGCCAGACATTCTCGAGAGAGAGGATGATCAGGCGGTCCCGAATGACGAGAAGGTAGGCGGTTGCGAAGAAAGTCAGGGAGCGGGCCGCCACATAGGACCAGGCGGCGCCTTCCACACCGAGTGCGGGAAACCCCAGCAAGCCGAAAATCAGGAAGGGGCCGAATGCCATCTGCAGCACCGAGCCGGTGGTCATGATGATGCCCGGGCTGGCGGCGCGACCGGTATCGCGGAGCAAACCGGTGCCGACCATGGATAGAGTGAAGGGGATGAGACCGATCAGCCAGATGTGGGTGTAGGCCACCGCCAGCGCGCGCACTTCGTCGTCGGCGCCCAGGGCCCCGAAGATCGGATCGGCATACGTTCCTACGAGAAACAGGAAGATCGTTGCCAGAATGAGCACCAGAAGCTCGCAATGTGTGGCGAGTCGTGCGGCCTGAGAGCGATCACCCATACCCATCGAGCGCGCGATGACCGAGGACGCTCCGATCTGCAGACCCCGAACG
The DNA here is from genome assembly GCA_027295305.1 of Gammaproteobacteria bacterium. Classification (GTDB taxonomy): domain Bacteria; phylum Pseudomonadota; class Gammaproteobacteria; order Pseudomonadales; family Azotimanducaceae; genus JAPULC01. The sequence goes on along the minus strand of JAPULC010000002.1, from coordinate 5,678 downwards.
AGGCCCATGAGCCCCCACGTGATCGGCATCGAGAAAGCGATTGCCGCAAGCTCCTTGGTGCCGACGATGCCCAGATAGACCGTCTCTACGAGTTGGGCGATGTTCATGGAGAGCATGCCCATGACCATGAATCCGGTCAGGCGCACCAGATGCCTGGCGACGGAGCCCTCTGTGAAGTTGGCGCCCCCACGCCCCCGAGGCGGCGGCGCGGATTGACGGCCGCTTGGCTCTATCTCCGACATGACCACCGATTCTACGCGACTCCTCGAGGCCGGAGTGCGCCCTTGTCCCCGCGCGCCGAATTGGGCAATGCTTCTCCGGGAAGTGGTGGCAACACAAGGAGAAATCGTCGATGAGCCGACGCTGGGACACGCTGGAGGTGGATGGGACCCCCATGCGCTGCTATCTCACGCTGCCGGATGACGCTCGCGGCTTAGGTACGATTGCAGGTGTGCTGGTGTGCATGCACGCGCCGGGCGTCGACGACTTTATCCTGGGTATTTGCGATCGCCTTGCCAACGCCGGCTTTGCCGCCATTGCACCTGATTTGTATCACCGCCAGACCGAGCCGCAGGACAATCCGCTGAAACGCATGGCTCATCTGAAGGACGCCGAGATCGTGACGGATCTCGGGAGCGCTCTGACCCATCTTCGAGGTCTCGGTGAGATGGATGCGATGCGCACCGCCGTGGTCGGCTTCTGCATGGGAGGGCGCCTGGCCTACGTTCACGCGTCCGAGGATCCATCGGTGAGCGCCGCGGTGGTGTTCTACGGCGGCAACATGTTCGACCCCTGGGGCGAAGGTCCCACCCCGTTCGAACGATTGGCCACCCTCCATACCCCTGTGCTTGGTCTCTACGGTGACGACGACGAGAACCCGAGTCCTGAGGATGTGGCAAAGGTCGACGCCGAGCTGACGCGCCTCGACAAGTGGCACGAGTTTCACAGTTATCCCGACGCAGGCCATGCCTTCATGAACGACGCGCGTCCGAGCTATCGCGCAGAAGCAGCGGCCGACGCATGGCAGAGGTGCATCGCATTTCTCGCCGAGCGCTTGCGATGATCGCGCGTGCCTGGCACCTGTTAGAGTCCCTCGCTGGGAGGCGTTCATGAGTCGCAAAGTCAAGATTCCCGGGATTGGGCATCCCTTCGAGATCGTCTGGGATCGGTGGGGCATTCCCCACGTGTTCGCAAAGAGCGTCGATGACGCCTACGCCGGTATGGGCTTCGTCGCGGGCCACGAGCGGCTTTGGCAGGCACATCTTTCGTGTCTGTATGCGAACGCCGAGGCAGCCTCGGAGCTCGGCGCGAAGTTCGTTCGGCAAGATGCATTGATGCGTACGCTGGACGTTCCGGGGCGGCAGGTGGAGCGCCGGCCTTCGGGCGGGGACGGCATTGCAGAGGCCTATCTTGCCGGACTGAATGCCGCCGTCGACGCCCTCGATGATGTGCCGCCCGAGTTCGAGCATGCGCGAACCTCACCGCGCCACTTCACCCTCGACGATGTCGCTGCGCGCTATCGATTCACGAGCTGGTTCCAGCATCGCAGCTGGCTGGAGAAGATCATCACCGCGAAGCTCATGGCCGAGCATGGGTCGCAGCGTTGGAAGGGTCATCTGAGGCGCTTCTCCGCCGAGGATGGGAGGCTCTTCGAGGCGCTTCGGGAAGCGTATCGACGGCTCGAGCCGGCCGTCGTCAAGCTGCTGTTTCCCCTCGTCGAGGTCCCCGCGGCGCCGAGCTCCGGCAGCAACAATTGGGCGGTGCAAGCCGAGCGTTCCGCATCCGGTATGCCCCTGCTCGCCACGGATCCGCACCAGGCATTTTCCATCCCGAATACGTTCTTCTACGTGCATCTGTCGGCGCCGGGGTTCGACGTGTTCGGGGCAAGCTTTCCCGGAATGCCGTATTTCATGATGGGTCATACCCGACGCATTGCGTGGGGTCTCACCACCGGCTTCACGGACAACTACGACGTCTACATCGAAGCGCTGACCTCTCCGGGCAGCACGCGCTATCGCACCCCATCGGGTGAAGCCGAGCTCGAGTGTCGCGAAGAGCTGATCGAAGTGAAGGACGCGGACGATGTGGTGCTTCCGGTGCAGTGCACGCGCCATGGGCCATTGCTGGAGCCTGTACTCGAGACCCTCGGACTGGCAGCGCCGCGCGACGATGAGTACCGCACCGTGCTTTCCTGGGCGTTGGGCGGGCGCCCATCGTCCGCGGGCATACTCGGGCGCTTGCCCCTTGCGAAAGATGCTGCCGAATTTGGTGAGTATCTATTCGAAGATGACGTGACGCCGTTGGTGAACAACATCATCTGTGTGGACGCCGACAACGATCTGCGTCGTTGGGTCGCAGCCACACTGCCCAAACGCGTCGGCGTGACGGGGGTGCTGCCCCTCGCAGGCTGGAACGCGGATCATGACTTCGCGCTCTCGTCAGCCGGCGAGATGCTCATGGAGCACAACCCGGCGAGTGGCTGTGCCGCCACGGCCAACAACGACACCATGGGAGAACGCGGTGCGTTTCCTATTCACAATTTCTCGGCGCATCCAGCGCGTGTGGATCGCATCTTCGAGCTGCTGGAGGCAAAGGCGCAATTCACGCGTCGCGATTTCCAGGAGATGCAGCTCGATCTATTGGATCGAAGAGCGCGCGACGTCGCCACCGACATCATTACGCTTCTCGCCGACATGGACGATGCCAGGGTCGTGAAGGCGTGCGGGCTCCTTGCGCAGTGGGATCACCGCGCCACCCCCGATTCCACCGCCGCGAGCGTCTATTACGGGTTTCTGAATTCACGTTGGCACGAGAGGTTTCTCACAGCTGCACTCGAGGCGGAGAATCTCGACGCGTCCCTGGTGCCCACGCTGCGTGGTTGCCCCGGGCTTGCGGGGGCATGGGAGATCGAGCGCTTTCTGGCGGAAGGTTCACCGTGGATTGCCCACCGCGATCTGTTGCGCGAGACCGTTGCTCACGCCTTGCGCACAGTGATCGAACGGCTCGAGGCGGAGCTGGGTGACGATCCGGGGCAGTGGCAATGGGGACGCCTCAAACAAGTGAAGTTCTGGCACACGCTGAGTCAGCAGGAGAAGATATTCGAGCACATGGTGGCGGGTCCAAGCCCCCTCGGGGGCAGTCCCAACACCTTGGCGATGGCCGTTCACATGGGCGAAGGTCCGGGGGTCGAGCGGGATGCCGATGAGCCTGCGTATCGAGCGATGCACGGCCCGGTGTTTCGCATGGTGGTGGATCTCGCAGATCCGACGCGCACGGCGTTCGTCATCTGTGGAGGAAATTCGGCGCGGCCCCAGAGCACCCACGTGCTCGACATGTTCCCTCTCTGGCTCGCTGGGGATTATGCGACCGTGCGACTGGAGCGCAGTGAGCTCGATCGGTCGCCCGAAGCGGTGTGGCAAGTCGAGTGAAAGCGCCAACGTTGGAGATCGGCGTCACGCCCTGGCTACTTCCCGGGGACGGCACTGCCACTCATCTGTCTCGTCAGGCAGAGCGCGCGGAAGCCTTGGGGTTCGCGTCGTTCTTTCTCCCGGAGAATCACTTCACGGGTCAGGGCGCGATTCCCGAGCCCATGATGCTGTTGTCTGCAGTGGCGGCGAACACGCGTCGCATCCGCCTGGGAACCTCATCGTACCTGCTGCCCGTGAGACATCCACTGCACGCCGCCGAGCAGGTGGCGGTGCTCGATCGCTTGTCGAACGGCCGGGTCACCCTCGGTGTCGGTCGCGGCATGGCAGCCTCCATGTTCTCTGCATTCAACGTGGCGACGCGGGACAAGCGCAGGATCTTCGAGGAGTGTCTGAATCTGATGTGTCGCGCGTGGCAGGGCGAAGCCGTCAGTCTGGATGGAAGCGAGCCGGTGGAGGTTTCACCGCGCCCCGTGCAGCAACCCCATCCGCCCGTCTGGGTGGCCGCGTTCGGTCCGCTGGCGATTCGCCAGGCAGGGCGCCTCGGCTTTCCCTATCTTGCGTCGCCGATGGAATCGATGGCGATGCTCCACGACAAGCACCAGCGCCATCGAGAGGCGATGAATGAGGCGGGTCATGGATTGCCCGACGCCGTACCGTTGATGAGAACGGTGTTCGTGAGCCGCGACGTCTCGGTGCTGAAGCGCATGCGTGAACGCCTGGAAAGCAACGCCAACGCAGGCAGTCAACGTGATCCGGAGACGAAGCTCGATGACTGGGTGATCATCGGCGAGCCTGAACAGGTTCGTGACGCCATAGAGCGCTACCGCGAAGCATTCGGCATGACGCACTTGATTGCGACACGGCTACGCATCGGTGGAGTGGACGAGGCGGTGCTGGAGCGATCCGTGAATGAATTGGCGGAGATCGCTTTTGCGTAATCGAAATTGTGCCAGGCACAATTTCTCATCCAACACGTTGTCGAACCTGAGAGAGGAGTACGCGAGAAACATGAGCATTACGATACTTTGGCCCGGTGCGGGGCGGCGACCGGATCACGAGGTCGAGATCGAAGCGGTGGGTGAGGGCGTCGAGCCCGTGTTCGGGGCCGGCGTCCAGGAGATCACCGACGAGCAGTGGGGCGCTTGCGACGGCGTGGTGGGTGGGCCCGATCTCCCGGTAGAGATCATCGAGAAGATGGGGAGATGCCGGATTTTCGTGCGTCCTGCGGTGGGTTTCGACAACGTGGATCTCAAAAAGTGGGGCGAGCGCGGCATTGCCGTCTGCAACACACCGGACTATGGCACCATGGAAGTCGCCGACCACGCCATCGCGCTGATGCTCACGCTCACGAAGAGCATTGCTTTTCACAACGAGCGGTTGCGTAGCGATCCCGTTGGCAACTGGCGTCCCGCGTTGAATCCTTTCGGTCAGCGTATGTCCGCCTTGACCTTTGGCGTGATCGGGCTTGGTCGCATTGGCACGGCGGCGGCGCTGAGGGCCAAGGCCTTCGGAATGGACATCGTCTTCTACGATCCGTACAAACCGAACGGCTCGGAATTGGCGTTGAACATCCGTCGAGCGGACAGTCTCGAGGAACTCGTCGGCCAGTGCGATGTGGTGAGTGTCCATACGCCGTTGAACGACGAGACACACCATCTCGTGAACGCCGAGGTGCTCGCAGCTGCAAAACGCGGAATCATCGTCATCAACACGGCGCGGGGTCCCATCATCGACATCGATGCGTTGCACGATGCCATCAAATCCGATCAGGTGCTCGCCGCCGGGCTCGACGTATTACCGGAGGAGCCTGCCAGTCTCGACCGACCGCTGATCAAGGCATGGCATGCGGGAGAAGAGTGGATTCGCGACCGACTCGTGCTCACGCCGCACTCGGCGTTTTTCACGCCTCAAAGCATCCGCGACATTCGCGCGTTCTCGGCCCGAACGGCCGCGCGCTACCTGCGTGACGGACGTTTGGAGAATTGCGTGAACGAGGAATATCTGGAGTTCAGACGCTGAAGGCTCTCGACCAGACGCTGAAGGCTCTCGGCCAGACGCTGAAGGCTCCTGATCAGACGCTGAAGGCTCTGAGACGCGTAACCCTTTGCCTGCTGATGATGTCGCCGTCCGTTGTGACCGCGGAGTACTTCGACATTGGGGAAGGGCTCAGTGCCGACGACGGCGGCGCGGTGAAATATAGCTATCGCATGTTCACCGCGCCGGACCTCTCGGAGCTTCCCGATCGACTGC
>JAPULC010000199.1 GCA_027295305.1 Gammaproteobacteria bacterium | reverse complement strand
TCAACGCACACTGCAGCGCGCGGTATTTCGCGTGCAGGCCAGCGGGCACAAGGAGGTCGGCGGTGCCAACGTGCTCGTGTCGATCTTCGGTGAGTCCGAGACCACCGCGGTTGCGTTGCTCCGACTGCAGAATACGACACGCCAGGATGTGATCGATCACCTCGTGCGGACGGGGGACTCGTCGGTGACGTCTGTGGTTTCGAGGGATGCGAGGTTGGCCGCGGGATTCATTGGGCGCGGGTACCAGGCTGGCGACGAGATTGCGCCGGGATCGGAAACCGGCATCAGTCGTTCGCAGTTCAGGATAGGCGATTGGATCGTCGAGCCGCCGCGCAATCGCATCCGACGCGGTTCAAACGTCGTCAGACTGCGGCCTCGGGTGATGGAGGTACTGGTTCACCTAGCGCGTGAGCCATCGGCGGTGGTGAGCATTGCGGAGCTGGTGGAGCGATTCTGGCCGCGCCTCGAGAGTGGCCGTGATGCCGTTCATCGTGCGATTACCGAGCTCAGAAGAGCCCTCGGGGACGATGCGAAGCATCCCACCTACATCGAGACCATTCCTAAGCGTGGCTACCGCCTGATGCGGCCGGTGGGCGGATGAGTGCGGATGTGGTGCAGCGCATCGCTCTCCTGGATGCGTTCCGAGTGGCGGGTATCTGCCCCGACGAGTTACGACGAAGAGGCAACCGATTCTTCGGCGACCCTGAGCACCGCCTCATCATCAGGTAGACGGTCATGCTTGCTCCCCTTGTTCGAATAGTTCGCGGGGGGACCTCAGGGCGTCAGCCAGCGAAGACAGCCTGTCTGTTCCAACACGCCATTCAGCGTCGCATTGTCCTGTACCTCGGCGTATTTCCTGCGAAGCTCCGTGAGGGACTTGGCGTGGTATCGCTGCGGCTTCTGAGTCCATGTCTCGCCTGCCAGCTCGACGCTGAACGTTTCATCGCCAGCCGTTGCGGCGGCGCTATTGGCATCGTCCCACGGGAGAAACAGTCCGCCGATCTGCTCATCGAGAATCCGTGTCAGCGTGGGTGCAAGAGTTTCCCACGACTCGAACTCACCTTCGTTGGCCGGCTCCACCATGCGATCGAGCCACGCGTTAACCTTGGGAAAATCAGCCAGAATGCTTTCGGGGGTGGGATCCTTGCGTGCGTTGTAGATCTGTCCCCATAGGGCGAAGTCCGCCAACGCCGGGCGGGCGCCGAACAGATAGGGCCGGTTCGCGAGATGCGCTTCGAGTAACGGCAACGTATCGGTGAACGATTTCTCGATCTGGGGTGCGGTGGTCTCGTTGGAGCCCACGAACCACACCCGGTCCACCATTCGCTCACGCACCATGGCAGCGCGTTGGTCGATCTCTTCGTCGGATGCACCTGGAGCGCCTTCGCTCACCAGACGTCTCGAGGCAGCGATCTGGTCGACCTCCCGCGCCCAGCGATAGTGGAACATCCACTTGTTGCCCCACTCGTCGCCCCATTCCTCGATCAGCGCCGACACGAAGGCGGCGATCGCATCGCTCGGATAAATCGAGGGCTCGGGCACGCGTTGCTCCATTGCCTCGATGATCGGCGTGGAATCCTGGATGCCTTCGTCCTCGGGTGTAACCACGAGGGGCACCAGCGGTAGCTTGGCGTGCTTCTGATATTCCTCCTGCGACTGGCCGCGAGACAGCCAGTGGTGCGGGATCTGCTTGTAGCGGAAATACGATCGCACCTTGATGGAATAGGGCGAGTTCTCCGCCCCGATGACATGGTAGACGTCGGGCATGATGTCGACTCCTCGGTGCGTTCGCTTAACGGTCGGTCCGGCCTGGCCCCGTCGCTTCCTGCAATTTACCGTCGATGTAGATGGCGTCGACGCGGTCGGCGTAAAACGCGAGGAAGCCTTCGACCTCTGGAAGCTCGTCGTACGGATCGTCATAGGCCCACACGGCATTCTCGGCTTCACGCTCGCCCACTTTGATCGTCCAATAGCGTGCGTTGCCCTTGAACGGACAATACGTCTGGTGATCGGTGGCTTCGAGCAGCTCCATCCTCACGTCGTCCTTAGCGACGTAGAACACGGGCCGATGGCGGCTCTCTTGAAGAAGCAGAGGCGAGTGGGTGTCGGCGATGGTCTCGCCGTTGAAATCCACACGGTAACTGCGGTTCGGGCGTTCCGTGGTGATGGAATAGTCGGGATGCTTGTGAAATCCCGGTGCGGGATTGGGTTGGGCACTCATCGGTTGACCCCCAGCGGACGAGGCTAGCGAGTCTGCGCGAAGCAGTGCACTGGCGTCAATGCGCCCTTCGACTCACTGCGTTCGCTCAGGGCAGGCCCTTCAGCCTTTCAGCCTTTCAGCGATTCGACCAACGCCGCTTCGTCCGGGAACTCCCCGGTCTGGTGTTTGGAGTAAACGAGATTCCCGTCCACCACCACATCGAAAATGCCGCCGGCACCCGCGACGAGGGACGCTTGCGCGCCGAGATCAGATTTCAATTTGGCGGCCAAACTGACCGCATGAGGTTTGTAGCCTCAGCTACTGCAGTAGGTAATGGAGACGTCCATCCGGAGTTCCTTGGCAAGACCAACGCCAATTCAAGCACGACCCTCTGCTCAACGCCAACTCTCGTGCGGGTTCGCTTCATGGAAGGACTGCCACCAACGAGGGCCGCGGATGCCCACGACCGAAGTGCATCGACACAGTGACCAGCTTTCGGTCGATACCAACGGTCAACGTCTACTCCAACCACCAAGACCTACGGCCGATAGGTGAACGTGGTCCGTCCAGGGCGTAGCGCATTGCGCGCGAGCTTCGCCCAGCGGCACAGAACCGGCCGGGTATCTCTGGGATCGATGATCTCCTCGATCTCGAAGTGCTCGGCCGAGCGAAACGGCGAGCGTACGCGATTGAGCCGGTCCTTGATGTTCGCGAGATGCGCATCGTAGTCCTCGGCTTGCTCCAGCTCCGCTTTGTACGCCACCTCGATGCCGCCTTCGATGGGCAATGATCCCCAATCTCCCGACGGCCATGCATAACGGAAGTGGTAGCTGCCCGGCTTGTGGTTGGCCCCACCCGCCACGCCGAAGGCCTTGCGTATCACCACACAGCAGAATGGCACGTTGGCTTGACCCAGTGCGGCAAGCACCTGAGAGCCGAAGCGAATGGTGCCGGCCTCTTCCGCCTGCTTGCCGATGAGAAACCCAGGACAATCCTCTAGATGCAGGAGGGGCAGATGAAACGTCGAAGAGAGATCGATCAAGCGGGAGAGCTTGCGGCAACCGTCCGCGGTCCAGGCCCCTCCGTAGATGTGCGGGTCCTCTGCGAAGATCGCAATCGGTATGCCGTCGAAGCGTGCAAGGCCGGTGATGATGGAACGGCCCCATTTACGGCCGATTTCGAAAAACGATCCCGCGTCCACGACGGCATCGATGACGCTTCGCATGCGGTAGACCTTGCGCGGGTCGCGCGGCACGATGTCGAGCAGCGCCTGCTCGCGCCGTTGCGGGTCGTCGTTCGACTCCGTCACCAGTGGGAGCTCATCGACGTTCGTCGGAAGGTACGATATGAATCGCTTGGCGCTGGCAAACGCCTCGGCTTCGCTGGAGACCTCGTCGTCGATGGACCCGTTTCGCGTATGAATTCGCGCGTGACCGAGCTCTTCTTTACTGA
>JAPULC010000198.1 GCA_027295305.1 Gammaproteobacteria bacterium | reverse complement strand
CAGAGGGTGTTTTGCAACACCCTCTCGAGACGGTCTCGCAAAGTCGGCTCCGCCGCCCTTGCTGGGTCGTGTCGCACATCCCTGTGCTCACTCCCTCCAGAATTCAAACGCATAGAGCGTTCGAATTCTGCCACGCCATCCGTGGCGTGGTTCAGAGGGTGTTTTGCAGCACCCTCTGAAACCGCTCGTAGTCTTCTGGCGTGTCGACACCGCCGGGAACGGGCGCCACTGCCTCGTCCACGTGAATACCAATCCCGTGATGCAACAACCGCAGTTGCTCGAGCGACTCGGCGCGCTCGAGGGGCGCCGGCACCCAAGTGACGAACCGGCGCAGAAGAGCCACCCGGTATGCGTAGATCCCGATGTGACGCCACCACATGCCCGTGCCGGGCAGCGAGCCGACAGGCTTTGCAGAGAAGGCATCACGATCCCACGGAATCGGCGCTCGCGAGAAATAGAGCGCCATCGAGTCGGCGCCGCGCACCACCTTGACGACGTTGGGATTCATCACATCCTCGAGGTCTGTGATGGGCTCGCACAACGTGGCTGCACCGGCTTGCGCGTTCACGTCGAGATTGCGTGCCACCTGATTGATGGCGGCGGGAGGCACCAGCGGTTCATCGCCCTGCACGTTGACGACGATTGCACCGTCCGCAAGCCCAAGCTTTCTGCAAACCTCCTCCAGCCGATCGGTGCCGGAAGGATGGGCGGACGATGTCATGACACCTCTCCCATTGAACCCTTCCACGGCCTGCAGAACACGCTCGTCGTCCGATGCAACTACCACCTCCTCGGCGTCACTGCGACTCGCCTGCTCGTACACCCACTGAATCATCGGTTTGCCGCCAAGCTCGAGGAGCGGTTTCCCCGGAAGCCTGGTGGACCCATAGCGCGCCGGGATGACCACGCTAAACCGCATCGATCGAAGCCAGCTGTTGCGACGGCTGCACCGGAAGAAGACCGGTCTTCGCCCGGAGGGCCCGAGTCAGGTCTCTTTGAAATACGTCGTCTAGAATTGCATCCACTTCGAGATACCAACACCCCTCTGGAAGATCGTTGGGGTCGAGCTCGCGGCACCTCACCGCGTCCTTTTCAGTCATCACTACCGGCAGGCCACCATCGAAGCGAAGATCTTCGGCCACAAATGGATGATGGTCGGGAAATCCGTGCGCGATAACCTCGAGCCCGAGTTCGCCGAGCGTATGAAAGAAACGTGCAGGATTCCCGATGCCGGCGATCCCATGTACTCGGGTGTGACGAAATGCATCGAGTGAGACCCGTTCATCGGTCAGCATGTCGACGAAGCAGCTCGGCTCGAGCCTCATCACGTGTTCGACGCGATGCTTTCCCAAATGGATGGGCTCGCCGGTACTCACGAGCAAATCGGCGTCGTCGAGACGCTTGGCAGGCTCGCGAAGGGGCCCCGCGGGCAGGCATTGACCATTACCGAGGCCCCTCGCACCGTCCAGCATGATGATCTCCACGTCGCGTCCAAGCGCATAGTGCTGGAGGCCGTCGTCGGCGACGATAACGTCACAATCGGACTGTGTCAGCAACCACTGCACTGCCTGAATTCGATCCGGATCCACCACCACCGGGACGCCGGTCCGCGCCTGAACCATCGGCGCCTCGTCACCCGCAAGGCGCGATGGCGTGCAGGGATCCACCAGCAGCGGATACTCCGAGCTGCGGCCACCGTATCCGCGCGAGACGATGCCAGGCTCGAGTCCCATGCGTTGAAGCCACTCCACCAGCCAGATCACGAGCGGGGTCTTACCGCTGCCCCCCACCACGATATTGCCGATCACAATCACCGGCACCGGTGCACGCCAGCTGCTACGACGTCCCGTCACGTAGGCCCGGCGCCGCGCGGTCACGAACAGACGAAAAAGCCAAGCGATGGGTGTGAGCAATCGTGGCCACAACGCACCGCCGTACCACGCATTGACCAGAGGATTGAACGTGCGCTCCACGGGCATAGCGCCTGGCAGCATCGATCTCGCCACCGGAAGCGTCGCCACGTCCCCGAGACTGCGCTGCGCACGATCGAACTCGCTGCGATAGAGCTGGGCATAGACGCCGTCACGTTCGAGCAACTCCGCGTGACGTCCCGACTCGACGATCCGACCATCGTCCAACACCATGATCACATCGGCCTTCTCCACCGTCGAAAGTCGGTGAGCAATGACCAATGTGGTTCTCCCCTCCATGACCTCGTTCATCGCCGCCTGGATGTGTCTCTCGGTCTCGTTGTCGATCGCACTCGTAGCCTCGTCGAGAATCAAAATCGGTGCATCCTTGAGAATTGCCCTCGCCAAGGCAACGCGCTGGCGTTGCCCTCCGGACAAGCGGATTCCGTTGTCGCCAACCAGCGTCTCGAGGCGCTGCGGAAGCACATCGATGAACTCCCATGCATGGGCTCGCTTTGCGGCCTCGACGATCTCGTCGTGGCTCGACTCACCGAGCGAGCCATAGGCGATGTTGCGCGCGATGGAATCGTTGAAGAGCGTGATCTGCTGCGTGACGATTGCGATCTGGTCGCGCAGACCGGAAAGCGAGTAGCTCGATAGCGCTACTCCATCCAGCAGAATCTCGCCGCTGGTGGCGCGATAGAACCGAGGGATCAAGCTCACCAATGTCGACTTCCCGGCGCCCGACCGACCCACCAGCGCAACGCTCTGGCCCGGCTCCACCGTGAACGACAACTCGTGTAGCACATCATCATCGCTCCCGGGATAACGAAAGGAGACATTGCGAAATTCGAGCTCACCTCTCAGACGCTCACTGCGGTGACCGCCATCGTCTGCTTCAGGCAGCTCGTCGAACTGCGAGAAGATGTCTTGCGCTGCTGCAAGACCTTTTTGAATCGTGGCATTGACCTCGGAAAGCTGTTTGATGGGTCTCGCAAGGAGCCCCGCCGCAGTGATGAACGCAACGGCTGCGCCGGCATCCATGTCGGCAAGAAACACCGGATCCATGACCATCCAGACCAGCATCGCGAGCGCGCCCGCAACCAGAACCTGAATGACCTGTGCGCTGGTGGCGCTGGTGGCGGTCATCTTGAGCTGCTGGCGACGGTTGTAGTCGCTTGCGCGCTTGAATCGATCGCGTTCGTAGGCTTCTCCCCCGAATGTCCGGACCACCCGATAGCCTTGCACCGTCTCCGAGGCCACGTGGGTCACGTCACCCATGGAGTTCTGGATGCGTTGACTGATGCGCCGGAAGCGACGCCCTGCATAGCGCACGATCCAGCCGATGAACGGAGCCACCACGAAGAACACGAGCGCAAGCTTCCAGTTTTTGAATACGAGGTATCCCACCAACCCCAACACGAGCGAACCCTCACGCGCGACGACCCGCAGTGCCTGGGTTAAAGCCCCCGTAACCTGCGAGACGTTGAACGTGATGCGTGAGACCAGGTGTCCCTGGCTGCTACGATCGTAGAACTCGCTCGGCAGAACGAGCAGCTGATCGAAGAGCTGGCACCGTAGCCGATGCACGATGCTGCTCGAAACACGCGCCAGAAAGTAGCTCCCGAGAAATGTTCCCACCGCCCGCGAAAGAACCAGCAATACCATTGCGGCTGGCAGGATCAAACGCATGCTCGGCTCACCCGAGTCGATGGCGTCAATTGTGTGATCCAGAAGCTCCGCGAATCCTACAGTAGCCGCCGAGGCGAGGAAGAAGCCCACCATCGAGATCACAAAGAAGAACCAGAGTGGGCGTAGATACCCCAGCAGGCGAGTGTAGACCTGCCAATCGTCGCGTTCAGTTCTGCTCGTCATCAGCCGGTTTGCGCGTGGTGATGCTGAGCCGATTGAAACCAAGCTGAGCGGCCGCATCCAACACCGTCACCACCGCCCGATGGGGAGCGCTGCCGTCGGCAGTGATGATGAGCGGGAGCGTACGATCGCCTTTCGCCACATTGTTGATTGCGCTCCTCAAGGTGCTCCCTTCGTTGTCGACGAGCGGTACTCCGTTCACGGCATACGCGCCGGTCGCGCTCACGACGATCTCTACACGATGCTCCACCGGCTCGGCGGGCACCTCACTGGACTCCGGAAGGTCGATAGTCAGACGTTGCTCGCGGATGAACGTCGTAGACACCATGAAAAAGATGAGCAAAAGAAACACGACGTCGATCATCGGCGTGAGGTCCACCCCTACATCCAACCGGCTTCGCCGCGCGAAATTCACCCACTCGCCTCCGCTTCTCGTTCACCGTGCAGCAG
>JAPULC010000197.1 GCA_027295305.1 Gammaproteobacteria bacterium | reverse complement strand
CCTCCATGCCGAGATCCTCCGGGCGGTGGCCTTCGGCGCACATGCGGGAGTTGATGAGAATCTGCGCCATCGCGTCCTTGGCGGCGCGGGATTCCTCTTTGAGATACGCCTCGTGCACCGCCTTGATGAAATCCACCGGGTAGTACGACATGTACTGCAATGCGTCGCCCACGCTGTCGATCAGGTGGTCCTGGTGAACAGTGGTCATGGTCGTTTCGAAAATGGGGTCAGACCCCATTTTCACTTGATCGCCTAGTAATCGCGAGATATCGCCTAAATGGGGTCAGATCCCATTTTCAGTCGCCGGCGTCGAGGGTCTCGAGGCCGGCCTCGATGCGTTGCTCGCGCGCGGCATCGATCCACCAGGTGTCGGGAAATCCCTCGCGATATTTCCCGGGATGCTCGGGGCGTCCGAACTTGTCCCAGAACACCATGCGCGTGCCGGGGGGATAGCCAAGGGGAATTGCATAGAAACCCCAGAGAAGCGTGCGGTCCAGGGCACGGCCGGCTGCGAGCAAGCGCCCCTTCTCGGTCGCCGTGAGGACGGTGGCGATCATGGCGTCGGTGGCAGCGCTCTTGATGCCCGCAACGTTTTCCGTATAGGGCTGGTCGGCGGTGATGGAGTCGTAGAAAGCGCGAATCTCCACCGACGGCGTGAGCGTCGCCCAATAGCTCTTGAACGCCGCGTCGAAGTCGAAGTTGCGCACGAGGTTTCTGTAGCGCGACGAATCGACGGTCTTCACCGTGGCATCGACCCCGATGCGACGCAGCGTCGCCGCATAGGGCAACATGGTTCGCTCGAGCGCGGGATTCGTGAGCAATATCTCGAGGGTAAATTGACGACCCGTCTCGCCGTGAATCAGGCGCCGGTCCTCGAGATACCAGCCGGCGTCCGTAAGCAGTTCCAACGCTCTTTTCAGCTGATTGCGATTGTGACCACGGCCCGATGTCCGAGGCACGGGATAGGGCTCGGTGAAAAGCCTCGACGGCAACGAGTCGCGATAGGGCTCCAGTAGTTCGATCTCGTCGGCGCTCGGCAAGCCCCTTGCCTGGAGATACGAGTCCTGAAAGTAGCTCGACGCGCGCTCGTAGAAGTCGTAGCTGATGACGCGATTGCTCCACTCGAAATCGAATGCCCACATCAGCGCCTCGCGCACACGGATGTCTGCGAGCTTGCCCTTGCGTGTGTTGAAAAACAGCCCCGCAGGCATACCGCGATTGTTTTCGTGGTGAAACAGCTCCAGCTTGAACCAGCCTTTGTCGCGAGCAGGGAAGTCATACGCGGTGCTCCACTCCTTCGCGCTGTTCTCGAAGCGAAAGTCGACGAGGCCCTTCTTCAGCGCTTCGCGCGCGATGTTGTCGTCGCGGAAATACTCGAACACGATCTGGTCGAAGTTGTGTCGCCCGACGTTGACCGGAAGCTTGTCGCCCCAATAGTCCTCGACTCGCTGCCAGACGATACGGTGCCCCGGAATGAAGTCGCCGATGCGGTAGGGCCCGCTGCCGAGCGGCGGTTCCAGCGTCGTCCTGGTGATGTCGTGGTCACGCCAGTAGTGCTCGGGGATGACGTAGATGTGGCCAATGGTGATGGCAACCGTGGTATTCAGTCCTGCACGAGGATCGACGTGAAAGGTAACTTCGTTCGGACCGGTCTGCTCCGATTTGTAGATGTGGCGCCACGCCGCACGTACGGGGGGTGTGGCGTGCTCGCGCAAGGTGTCGTGGGTGAAGAGCAGATCCTTGACAGTGATCGGCGTTCCGTCGTGCCAGTAGGCGTCTGTACGAAGTCTTACCTTGACGCGCGTGAAGTCCTCCGACATTGCGATGCTCTCGGCGAGTCGGCTGTAATGAACCCCCGCCTCATCGTCGCTGTACTCGAGCAAACGGTCGTAGAGGAATTGCCACTTGCCGACGATGCCCATGCCCGCCGGATTGATGCCTTTGCGGATGAGCGGCGTGAAGCTGTCGAACGTGCCGCGTATCGGATAGATCACCCGCCCGCCTTTCGGCGCGTCTGGATTGACGAAGTCGAAGTGCTCGAAGTCCGAGGGATATTTGAATTCGCCGAAAAACGACACGCCATGTTGGAACTGGGTGCGATCGTTGGCGAAGGCTACGCCAGCTACCAATCCCAGTACGACAATAAGTGAGCGAAGCACTTTCTGCACACAAGAGCCGTTCCGAACCCTATCACCAGAACTCCGCGCAGTTGCCTTCTCCAACGTCATTCCACGCGCTTCCACTGTACCAACGTATACGCCGGATCGCCTTCCGCGTGGTGCTCGAACACAGCTTCCACCGCTGCGCCGATCTCGATCTCCCGTTCGGCATCGCCCACGAGATTGCCGAGCATGCGAATGTTTCCCGCGTGCTCGAGTTCGACGAGCACCACGACATAGGGCACCGCATCGGCGAGGGCGGGATGGTTGGGATACCAGTTTCGCTCCCAGGAGTAGATGCGTCCGCGGGGCGCGACTTCTTCCCATCCCACGTCGAGGGTGTGGCATTGATGGCAGATCCACTCCGGGCCCCATTGCCAGGTTTGGCAGTTGCTGCATCGTTGAACTTTGAGTTTGTCGCTCTCGAGGGCTTCCCAGTAGGGTGCATCGACGCCGTCCGGGTTCGCTCGCGGCTGAGGCAGGCCGTTGGGGAAATAAGCTTCAGCCATTTAAAGTGTCTCCTCGCTCCCGAAGATTGCATTGCTGACGGGCGTGACCATCGGGCCTGCGTTGACGAACGAAACCTTGACGTCGGGAACCTGATTGCAGGACGTTCCGCGTATCTGACGGATGGCTTCGATGTTGAGCCCCAGCCCGTGCATGTAGAACTCGGCGAGATTGCCGCCGCTGGTGTTGAGTGGCAGTGAGCCGGTGGGGGCAATGAGGTTGTCGAAAGTGATCGCGTCGTTTGCTTCCTCGTAACTCACGAATCCGTGCTCGATGAGGCTCATGACAACGGCCCCCGTGAAATTCTCGTAGGACTGCACGACGTCGCAATCGCGCGGCGACACACCGGCCATCTCGAACAGCCTGGGTGCCACGGTCTTGAACGTCGAGGTCGCATAGTCCGGTTGATTGTGAACGCTCGCCCCGTCGCGATAGCCCGAGCCGATGGCCGCGCCGAGGAGATAACAGGGCTTGTTTGGAAGATCCCTGGCGCGCTCGGCGGCAACGACGATCACGGCGGCGGCGCCGTCGTTTTCCAGGCAGCAGTCGTAGAGATGGAATGGCTCGACGATCCAACGTGAATCGTCGTACTTCTCCGGGGTCAGCGGTCGCCCCTGCATGACGGCGTTGGGGTTGTTCTGTGCATGGTGATAGGCAGCGAGGGACACGGCGCGCAATGCTTCCTGGCGAATGCCATGCTCGTGCATCAATCGCGTGGAGCGCATGGCGAACATCTGGGCGGGGCTCATCACACCGTAGGGCAGCGTGTAGGCGGCATCGCCGGAGACGCCGGGAATGCGCGCGCCCTGACCGAAGCGCGCGAACTGCCCCTGAGCAAGGCCACGATAGGCGACGACGCAGTCCGCGAGTCCCGACACCACCGCAGCGGCGGCATTTGCAATGGCTGCGGAGGCTCCGCCGCCACCACCGCCCCACTGCATGTTCGAGAATCGAAGCTCCGCCAGACCCAGCGCCGCGGACAAGCGCGAGGGATCGTTACGATCGTTCGAAAACGATGCAAAGCCGTCGATTTCCCGCGGCGAGATGCCCGCATCCTCGCAGGCCGCCAGAATCGCCTTCAGCACGAGCTTGAACTCGGGATCCGGAGATTGGCCACGTTTGTAGTATGTGGTCTCGCCGACGCCGGCAATGGCCACTTTTCCTCGCAGTGTTCGATCGGTCATATCAGCAGAAATTCTCGCCTTTGATGGTGAGGCGGTGCAGCACCCTCGGCGCATCGCCGTAATCGTGAACTGCGTAGTGCAGCGTGCAGCGATTGTCCCAGATCACCACGTCACCCTGCGACCAGGCGTGACGATAGGTGAAATCATATCGGGTGGCGTGCCCGAGCAGCCAGTCGAGAATCGGTCGGCTCTCCTCCACCGTCATCCCACGAAGTGGCGCGTTGCGCTCCCTATGAACAGTGCCTTGCGTCCCGTCCCGGGATGCGTGATCACCACCGGGTGCTCCGCCTCCGGCGCCTCGTCCTGGCGGGCGATGGCGGCCCGGGCGCCTGTGCTGCCCGACGTCGGGATGATCTGGGCGAGCTCATGGGCGCGAATGTGCATCATTGGCCGGAACTGGTGCAAGCAGCTTCGTCATCAATCCCTCGCCATTCCTGCTGCATCGAACTTGCTGGTAACTTGGTGTCATTGAGGTAGGAGGCAGCGTATGGGCGGCAAGGTTTACAAACCACTGGCGGGAGTCAAGGTGCTGGCGTTCGAGATTGCCTGTGCTTTGCCGGCGGGTACTCGCACCCTGGCCGAGCTCGGAGCGGAGGTCGTTCGAGTGCCGCCTCCGGCGCGCGATGTGGGCAACTACATCGGTGTCGTCGACGGTGTGTTTCTCTCGAAGCCCTGTATCTCGATCGACCTTACGAAGGCGCGAGGTCGTGCGCTTGCCAGGCAGCTGGCCCTCGAGGCCGATGTGGTCTGTGACAACTTTCGCTCTTCGGTGCTCGGCAAGTACGGACTCTCCCCCGAGGAGCTTCGGGCAGAGAAGCCGGAGCTCATCGTGTTGAAACTGTCGGGTTACGGCGTGCCTGGACCCTGGACGGATTTCGCCGCGTTTGGCCCGAGCGTGGAAGCGGCGGGTGGCATGAATCGCGTCATGGGGGGCGGGGGACGGCCCGTGGGTGTCGGCAGCGGCGTGTTTGCCGATCAGCTTGCCGGGCGCTACGCCGCTCTTGCGTTGATCTCGGCGCTTCGAGCGCGCGACCACACCGGGCAGGGACGCACCATCGATCTATCGATGGTGGAGTGCATTTCACATCTGCTGGGGCCCTTCATGGTCCGGGCGTCGAAGGATGGGGACGCGCCCTGGGGCGATGTGAGTACCCATGTCCCGGACGGGTCATATCCCTGCCGCGGTGAGGATGAGTGGATCGCGATCACCGTGAAGAGCGATGCCGAGTGGCGGCGACTCGCAACTTTCATCGGCGATCGCCAGCTCATGCATCGTGGCCTTTCTACGCGGGCTCGGCGAGCGGAACGTTGCGGCGAGATCGATGCCGCGCTCGCGGATTGGACACGAGAGCAGGACAAAAACGAGCTTGCCGACGCGCTGCAGGGATTGAACATTGCCGCCGCCCCGGTGAGAACGGTCTCGGATATGTATGACGATCCGCAGATTCGAAGTCGCGGCGCGTTTCAGTCGGTGGCGCACCGCTCGCCGGTGATGGGTTTCGAGTCCCATCCCCACGTCAGGAATCCGTGGCGCGTGCGAGGACGCGAGCGGCAGCGCCTGACCGACTTTCGCTACCTCGGGCAGGACAACGAGGGGGTGCTGAAACGGTGGCTCGGGCTTTCTCCCGAAGAGATTCGTGCACTGAAGCGTGATTCGGTATTGGTCGATGCCGGCACTCTGGAGGTCCAGAACCCGCTGCCGCCGTTTCGGGATCCCGAGCACGCCGAGAAGCTCGCACTCGTCTCGGCGGACGACGCGCGATGAAAGTCGTCGAGCTCTCCCGAACCCCTGCGGGTGCGTTTGCAGGGTTGGTGCTGGCTTCTCTCGGAGAGGAGGTGCGGCGTTTCGATCTCGGAAGCCTCCGGGCTGGACCCCGGCCTGGAGAAGACGCGAGGGACGAGGCCGAGCGCTGTTTCCTGATGCAAGGCCGGCAGAGTGAATCGTTGAAGCTACCGCAGGAGCGGGCACGTTTGTTGGAGGCGGTAGCCGTATCCGATGTGGTGGTCGAGGATCTGGGCCCGGGTCGCGCATCGAATTTAGGTTTGTCGTGGCGCGCAGCGCAGGAGGCGAATCCCCGCATCGTCGTCGTGAGTCTGTCGCCTTATGGCGCGAGCGGGCCCCATCGGCTGTGGCATGCCTCGGAGCGCACCATGCAAGCGGCGGGTGGTGTCATGCACGCGACGGGCTGGCATGGCGAGCCGCCGACGAAGCTCCCGGGCAACGCCGTCCAATACATACTCGGGCTTCAGGGCGCGACCGCTGCCGAAGCCGCCGTCTACGGAGTCCAATCCGGTAACGAAGAAGGCGTCTACATCGATATCTCGGCTCAGGAATCGCTATTGCTGCACTGGTCACGCCACGTGTCTCAGTACGCGCACAGCGGTACGTTGATGCGCCGCCCCCTTCCCGATGCGCACGGACCGAATTGGCCCCTCACAAACGAAGCGTCGGACGGCTGGCTCTATATGCTCGCGTTGCGTCGGAGCTGGGAGGAGGTGTCGGAGTTTCTGGGACTTGGCGATCTGGTGAATGAGGAAACACGCGATCCGACCCGGCGTGCAGAAAAGATTCCACAGATGATCCCGCGGTTCCGGGATACTGTAAGAAGCCGCAGCAAGTACGATTGGTTTGGCCGTGCTGCCGCGCGTGGCTACACCTATGCACCCATCGAGACGCCTGCGGAAGTGCTCGAGAGTCCGCAGATGGCGGCGCGGGGCTTCTTCGAGAGTGCCGATCTCGACGGCGAGGAAGTGAAGGTCCCGGGATTACCCTTCGATTGGTGAGGGCCCCGGAAGGGGGCCCGCAGCCCGCCACGACTTTTCAATGTTTTCAACTTGTTGCGGGGAAATCGTGCCCAGGCACGGGTGCCTGGCACGAGTATGGAAGATCTATTCCGCCAGAAACGCCCGGGTCACCTTCACGAATTCGTCAAGCTGATCGTGGTGCACCCAGTGGCCGGCGTCGTCGATGACGACGTGGCGGGCATCCTTGAAGGGCTTCAGGACGTCGTCGTGTCCCACCCGACGGCCGAATCCTTCCGAGCCGCTGATCATCAGAATGGGGCAGCGGATGTTTTCCCACAGGCTGGTGGCGTCGTCGTGGGGCATGTCGAACGGCGACATGCTGCGTGTGTAGTTGTCGAACTTCCAGCTGAAGGTGCCGTCTTCGTTCTGATTGGCGCCGTGAATGGTGAGATGACGCGCGCGCTCGGGGTCGAGATGGCTGTTGACCTCTTCCATTCGATGGTAGGCACCCTCGAGGGAGGTGTAGCGCCGGGGGATGCGTCCCGAGAGCTTGCGCATCGACTCGATCCAGTTGCGCATGCGGGTGTGCACAGGTTGCGTCGAGCGATACCAGCTCGGCGGGCCCCCCATGCCTTCGATCACGACGAGTTTCGTCACGTTCTCCGGATAGATGCCCGCATATTTGAGCGCAAGCCCGCCACCGAGGGAATGCGCGATGATGGTGATGGGGGCGAGCTTGGTCTGATGGATGAGTTGGGCGATGTCGTAGACGTATTCCGTGGTGCTGTAACTGCCGCCGACGGCCCATTCCGAGTCCCCGTGGCCCCGCAGGTCGGGCGCCACGATGTGGTAGTCGGTGCGTAGCGCCTGGGCCACCCACTCCCAGTTGTGGCCATGATCACGCGTGCCGTGAATGAGCAGCATGGGCGGTGCGCTCTCGGTGCCCCAGTCGAGATAGTGCAGGCGCAGGCGCTGCGAGAAATACGAATGCGAGGTGGGATTGGCGCGCTCGTCCGGCATCTCTGCCTCTTCCATACCAAAGCATTCGATTATAGCGTGTGGCGTTCGTGGACGAGGGGCCCCAGGCGTGGTGGAGCGATTGAAAGGTGGGGAACAGCCGCCACAGGTGCCGGTGAGCGATGGCGTGGAGAACATGAAGATCCTGAAGATCCTGAAGGCGTTGCACCGCTCTCTCGAGAACGGGCTGGTGGAGAAGGTCTGAATCATGAACGACTCGAAGGACGAGCAGACCGACTCGAAGGACGAGCAGAACGACTCGGAGAACGAGCAGCCGTACTCTGATCTCACCCCGGATCTGATGCTGGACGCGGTGGATGCCTTGGGGTTTCGCACCGATGCGCGACTGCTTGCGCTCAACAGCTACGAAAATCGTGTCTATCAGATCGGAATCGAGGACGCCGAGCCCGTGGTGGTGAAGTTCTATCGGCCCGGGCGCTGGAGTGATGAGCAGATCATCGAGGAGCATCGTTTCACGCAGGAGCTCGCAGCGCTCGAGATCCCCGTAGTGGAGCCGATGACGCTCGACCGCCGCACACTCCACGAGCACGCGGGTTATCGCTATACGGTTTATCGGCGTCAGGGCGGGCACGCGCCGGCGCTCGATGATCTCGACAATCTCTTCATCCTGGGTCGCGCCATGGGTCGCATACATGCCGTGGGCGCCGTGCGTCCGTTCGAGCACCGACCCGCGCTCACTGTGCAGTCGTTCGGCGTCGAGAGTCGTGAATTTCTGCTTTCCGAGGACTTCGTTTCCGCCGACTCGGTGGATGCATACGATGCGGTGACGCTGCTTCTGATCGACGCGATGAACGCGATCTTCGATGGTGTCGAGCTGAATGCCATTCGACTTCACGGCGACTGTCATCTCGGCAACGTGCTGTGGCGCGATGACGCGCCGCACTTCGTGGATTTCGACGACGCCCGGATGGGGCCCGCGATCCAGGATCTGTGGATGATGCTATCGGGACCTCGGCCGCTGCAATTGCGTCAGCTCTCCGAGCTCGTGGACGGCTACGGTGAGTTTCACGATTTCGATTCGCGCGAGCTCGTTCTGATCGAGGCGCTGAGATCCTTGCGTCTCATGCACCACGCGGCGTGGCTTGCCCGACGCTGGAACGATCCGGCCTTTCCGCCGGCATTCCCGTGGTTCAACACCAGCCATTACTGGGCCGAGCAGGTACGCGAGATGGAAGATCAGCTGAACGCGCTGGAGCGGCCGCCGCTGACGTTGCAGTGAAAATGGTGCCAGGCACAATTTTGGTCGATTCGCGTGCCCGAAGGAGGCTTCGCCGGAAATTGTGCCTGGCACCATTTTCGCTATGCGGGACGGATCGTGCAGAGCTGGGGTCCGACCCTGGTTTGCGGGATCGCTTTGAAATGAACCGCGTGGGCACATTACACTCGGGTGATTGGGGTTGTGTGCGGGGAGGGGAGGCATGAGCGAAGACGGCTATCGCGAGGAGTACGTCGAGCTCGCCACCGGCAAGATCCATCTGCTGCGCGGTGGCGCGGGCCGGGCACTGGTCGTGTTGCATCATTCCTGGGGCAACCCGGGATGGACCCCCTTCTGCGAGCAGCTCGCCGCACAGTTCGACGTCATCGTTCCCGACATGCCGGGATTTTCCGGCTCCGAGCGGCCCGCGTGGGCACGCGATCCGCGGGATCTTGCGATCATCGTGTCGAACATGATGCGAAAGCTCGATGTCGAGGACGGTGTGCTCGTGGGTCTCGGTTTCGGTGGCTACGTGGCGGCTGAACTCGCCACCATGAACCCGTCACGTATCGGACGCCTGGTGCTCATCGGCGCGGCAGGGCTCAAGCCCGAGGAAGGTGAGATTCTGGATCAGATGATGGTCTCCCATGCGGACTACGTCCGGAAGAGCTTTCGAGACGACGCGATGTTCAACGACATCATCGGCGAACCGGAGAAGGAGCTGCGTGAACTGTGGGATTTCTCGCGTGAGATGACGGCGCGGGTGACATGGAAACCGTACATGTTCAACCGCAGAATCGCGCCCCTGTTGGGGGACCTCGGCGTGTCGACGCTGATCATCTGGGGCGAGCGCGACGGTGTGGTGCCGTTGGAATGCGGACGTCGCTACGAGAGTCTGATACCCGACGCGCGCCTGGAGACCGTTGCCGGTGGAGGTCACGCCGTGGAGATGGAAGAACCCGATCGCGTCGCCGATCTGATCAAGGCACATGCTGATTAGTCGTTTCCATCGGTAAAGTACAGGGACGAGGGTCCGGTACAGGTATGTCCCGGCAGGACCGCTTTTTGCGGAGCAACGCGCAGCAAAAAGAAAGGGCCTGGGAGCGGAGGCGAACTTGGTTCGCCGCAGCGTGGG
>JAPULC010000196.1 GCA_027295305.1 Gammaproteobacteria bacterium | reverse complement strand
CGCTGGGCCAGCGGACACGGATTTACTTCACCGAGTTCACCGCAAATCCCGTGCTGGAGGAGTCGAGCTTCGAGTTTGAAATCCCGCCGGGTGTGGACGTGATTCGCGGTCGATAACCGAACACTGCCACGCGGACGAGTTCGCCTGCCAGGTGCCGGGGTCTCCCATCCAGCGGCTCTATCTCGAGCGTACGAGACGGATGCGGGAAATCCCGCCCAACCCGGATTGGGATGACGTGGGGACATTCGAGACCAAATGACGGCGAAGTTGCGCAGCCCTTGTGGACGCCTTCAACTCTAAGTTACTGTTTCTTCGAGGGTAAGGAGCGAGATCGAGCCTTGTGACCGAAGACTTGTTTGCGCCACCGAATGTAGAGCCATTGGCGGCACGGGTGCGCCCGCGTGCCCTCGCGGAGTTTCGAGGCCAGGATCATCTGCTTGGCCCGGGACGCCCGCTGGCAGCCGCTGCGGAGAGCGGGCAGCTCCACTCGATGATCTTCTGGGGTCCCCCGGGGGTGGGAAAGACCACCCTCGCGCGCCTGCTTGCAGCTCAGGCGAATGCGCATCTGGCAGCGCTCTCGGCGGTGATGGCCGGCGTCAAGGATGTGCGCTCGGCAGTAGAGCAGGCCAAGATCCGATTGGCCCAGGGCCGGCGCACGGTGCTGTTCATCGACGAGGTGCATCGGTTCAACAAAGCACAGCAGGACGCGTTTTTGCCGTTCGTGGAAGACGGCACCGTGGTGTTCATCGGTGCCACCACCGAGAACCCGTCGTTCGAGGTCAACAACGCCCTTCTGTCCCGTGCGCGTGTGTATCGCCTGAGGCCATTGGATGACGATGCGTTGGCGCAGGTGTTGGATACAGCGCTCACAGAGTGTGAGCGGGGACTTGGCGAGGCCGAGCTTCAGATTTCCGATTCCGCACGCAAACGGCTGATTGCGGCGGCCGATACCGATGCCAGACGGCTGCTCAACCTGCTGGAGCTTGCTTCGCAGCTTCTCGAGCGGGGCGGGGTGGTCAGTGACGAGGTGCTCGACGAGGTGCTCGCCGGGGAGACGCGACGCTTCGATAAAGGCGGTGATATTTTCTACGAGCAGATCTCGGCCTTGCACAAGGCTGTGCGCGGCTCGTCTCCCGATGCCTCGCTCTATTGGCTTGCGCGCATGCTGGACGGGGGCTGCGACCCTCTCTATATTGCGCGCCGCGTAATCCGTATGGCGACTGAGGACGTGGGCAACGCCGATCCGAGAGCATTGACCCTGTCGTTGGACGCCTGGGGGGTGCTGGAGCGCCTCGGGAGCCCCGAAGGAGAGCTCGCGTTGGCTCAAGCCGTGGTGTATCTCGCGTGCGCAGCGAAGAGCAATGCCGTGTACAACGCATTTACGAAGGCGCGCCAGCAGGTGGAGGGGGCCCCTTCGTATGACGTTCCGATGCATCTGCGCAACGCTCCCACGCGTCTGATGAAGGAGATGGGTTATGGCGAGGCTTATCGCTACGCCCACGACGAGCCCGACGGCTATGCTGCAGGTGAGGATTACTTCCCGGAGGAGCTCGGCGGCACTCGGTACTATGAGCCCGTGCCGAGGGGCCTCGAGCAACGCATTGCCGAACGTCTGAAGGAGCTTCGTGACCTCGATGCAAAAAGCACCCGCAAACGTTGGACACCACGTTCGTGATGGGCACGGTGATTGCGATCGCCCTGGGTGGGGCGGTGGGAGCGCTTGCGCGTCATGGGCTCACGAGCTTCGTCACCCAGCACATCGAATCGCACTTTCCGTGGGCCACGTTGAGCGTGAACGTCCTCGGTTCCCTCGGCATCGGCATACTCTACGTGTTGATCATCAAGCAATCGACCCTCGCGCCGGAGGTTCGCAACATCGCCATGGTGGGCTTTCTCGGCGCCTTCACGACGTTCTCGACATTCTCCCTCGAGTTCGTGGTGCTGGTTCAGGATGGCCGCATGCTCGCGGCAATGTCGTACATCGGCTCGAGTGTCGTGTTGTGTTGTCTCGGCGCGTGGGGTGGCATGTCGCTGGCACGCCTTTGGTGAAAGCCAATGCTTGATCCACGGCTGCTTCGCAGCGACCCGGAAGGCATCGCCGACAGATTGAAGAAGAAGCACTTTGTGTTGGATGTTGCACGCCTGCACGCGCTCGAGACGCAACGCAAAACCCTCCAAGTGGAAACCGAGACGTTGCAGAACGAGCGCAACACGCGTTCGAAGGCGATTGGCCAGGCCAAGGCGAAAGGCGCGGACGTGGGGCCGCTGCTCGAGGAAGTGGGAGATCTGGGCGAGCGCCTCGATCGAGCCAAGCAGGCGCTGAGCAATGTGCAGGATGCACTCACGGAGCTGCAGCTCGCGATCCCCAATCTACCCGACGACTCGGTGCCGGAGGGCGACGACGAGGCGGACAATTTCGAGCTTCGGCACTGGCGCGAGCCTACCCGGTTCAACTTCGAGGCAAAAGACCACGTTGATCTCGGCGCGGGGGGCCATCTCGACTTCGAAGCCGCGGCCAGGATCGCCGGGTCGCGTTTCGTCGTGATCCAGGGGGAGCTGGCGAGTCTGCATCGTGCGCTGACCCAATTCATGCTGGACACACACGTGCGCGAGCATGGTTACGAGGAAGTGTACGTTCCGTACATCGTGAACTCGGAGTCCCTCATGGGGACGGGGCAGCTTCCCAAATTCGAAGCCGATCAGTTCAAGCTCGTGGGCGATGAGGATTACTATCTCGCCCCCACGGCGGAGGTTCCGGTGACGAATCTCGTGCGCGATCAGATTCTCGAGGACGATGAGCTGCCACGGCGCTTCGTCTGCCACACACCGTGCTTTCGTAGCGAGGCCGGCAGCTATGGCAAGGACACGCGCGGCATGATCCGACAACACCAGTTCGAAAAGGTCGAGCTGGTGCATATCGTGCGGCCGCAGGACTCGTGGCAGGCTCTGGATGAGCTTACCGATCATGCCGAATCCATCCTCGAGAGGCTCGGCCTTCCGTATCGCGCCGTGGTGCTGTGCGGTGGCGATCTCGGCTTTTCCGCTGCGAAGACCATCGATCTGGAGGTGTGGCTACCCGGACAGCAGCGCTATCGCGAGATCTCGTCCTGCAGCAACTATCTCGACTTTCAGGCGCGACGACTACGCGCGCGCTATCGACCCTCGAGCGGCGGACGTCCCGAGCTCGTGCACACGCTGAACGGCTCCGCCCTCGCTACCGGGCGCACGCTGGTGGCGGTGATGGAAAACTATCAGGATGTGGATGGCCGCATTCACGTGCCGGAGGTGCTACAGCCCTATCTCGGTGGCCAAGCCGTGATCGAGCCGGTGGCATGACGTTCCGTGGACTACTTCCCGCTATTCGTTGACCTGCGCGATCGCCGCTGCGTCGTCGTGGGTGGCGGTCGTCTCGCATTGCGCAAAGCCGAACTCATCGCAAAGGC
>JAPULC010000195.1 GCA_027295305.1 Gammaproteobacteria bacterium | reverse complement strand
TGCCACTTGGTGGCCGCCACGTTTGATGGGTGTCCACAATTGACCTCCTTTGATGGGTGTCCACAATTGACCTTCTCCAGATTTGACCTGCAAAATTGACAGGTCTCTCGATGGACGACATGGTGACGCGGCAATGCAGGGCAGCGGACAGGAGTGGGCATGGTCGACCTCGTGATTCGTAATGTGAATGTGCTCGACGGCAGCGGCAGCGAAGCGTTCGAAGCTGACGTGGAGATCGACGATGGACGGATTCGTACCGTTGGCACGGCTGGCGCTGCCGATCGTGAGATCGACGGTGAAGGCGCGTATCTGGCACCGGGGTTCATCGATACGCACTCGCACGATGACGGTGCGTTCTTTCGCCATCCCGGCATGGAGTTCAAGCTCGCTCAAGGGGTGACGACCGTTGTCGCCGGCAACTGCGGATTCAGCGCAATTCCCGCTGATCCGGACGCTGACTCTGCGACAGCGAGTGGCGGCATTCTCGCGGGGCTCGAGGGGGAGTTCGTGGACCTCGCCGGCTATTACGCAGAAGCCCTCAAGCGTGAGCCGGCCATCAACAACATGATGCTCGTCGGTCACAACACGGTGCGTGCGCTGACGATGGGAATGGACGAGCGCGAACCCACGGGCGCCGAGCTGGAGACAATGCGCGGCCACGTCAGGCGAGCGTTGGAGCAGGGTGCATGCGGGTTCTCGACGGGTCTGATTTATCGGCCGGGGCGCTGGAGCCGCACGGACGAGGTGGTGGAGCTGGCGAAGGTCGCCAAACCGTTCGAGGCTCTCTATACCACCCACATGCGCAACGAGGGCGACCGGTTGCTGGAGGCGGTTGAAGAGACCTTGCTGATCGGGCGCGAGAGCGGCGTGCACGTGCACATTTCCCACCACAAGTCCGCCGGCCGGCCGAACTGGGGCAAGGTCAAGGACTCCCTCGCACGGGTAGACGAGGCGCTCGCCACCGGGCAGCGGGTGACTTTGGACGTCTATCCCTATACCGCCGGTAGCGGTCGGATGATCGAGTACTTCGATCTGGAAAACCCGAGCCGCACCCTCGCCGAGGTGATACGCATCGCAAGCTGTCCCGCCTTTCGCGAATTCGAGGGACGGATGCTGGTGGATATCGCGAAGGAGCAGGGCATCGACGTCACGGAGGCGGTGAAGATGATCCTCACCGCACCGCGCGGCGACCGCACGATCTGCATTCAATTCATCATCGATGAGGCTGACGTCGAGACCAACCTCGCCTATCGCGACATGATGGTGGGCTCGGACGGCATTCCCGATCTCAGAGGGCAACCGCATCCGCGTCTGTTCGGTACGTTTCCGCGAGTTCTAGGCCATTACGTGCGCGAGCGCGCGACGCTGACCCTCGAAGAGGCCGTTCGCCGAATGACGTCGCTGTCTGCGGAAACCTTCGGATTGGTCGATCGTGGGCGCATTCGCGAAGGCTTCTGGGCAGATCTGGTGTTGTTCAATCCCGAGACGGTGCGCGATACGGCCACCTACGATGACCCGAAACGCGAGCCCGAGGGCATCGAGCTCGTGGTTGTGAACGGGCAGGTCGCATTCGACGCGGGCACGCACACCCGTGTCGGCAGCGGTAGGATGCTGCGCTACCGCAGATCGGCATTTGGCGACGCGCAGTGAGTGATCCTCGAGGAGGAACGATGCAAGTCAGTCGATTGGGCGCACCCCTCGGCGCGCGTTTGGAGAACGTGGATGTAAGGAACGTCGACGATGCGGCGTGGCAGGAGATCAATCGCCTTTTCTGTGAATATCACGTGCTGGTCTTTCCCCGACAGAGTCTCACGCCCGAGGACCAGATAGCGTTTGCTCAACGATGGGGCAACCTCGTGCGACATCCGTATGCAGGCATAGACGCTTATCCCGACATCATCGAACTGCGTAACGTGGGGCAGGCGAGGGACATCAATCAGCACTGGCATTCGGATATGACCTACAACATTGCGCCACCGAAGCTGACGATGCTCTATGCCCAGGAAGCACCGACGATTGGGGGCGACACTGCGTTTGCCAACCAGGAGCTTGCCTACGAGGCGTTGTCAGAGGGCTTGCGGACGACTGTCGATGGGCTGCGCGCCGTGCACACGGCGGAGGGCCTCGCGTCGGCATACGGTGAAGATCCGAAGCAGGCGCCGCGCGCAGAGCATCCTGTCGCTCGCGTGCATGACGAAACGGGTCGGCGCGCTCTATACGTCTGTCGGGCGTTTACGCGCAGGTTCGTCGGTTGGACCCGCGAGGAAAGTGCTGCGCTCCTCGGCTATCTCTTCCACCACTCGTCGCGATCCGAATTTCAGGCCCGCCAAGTGTGGAATGTCGGAGACCTAGTCATGTGGGACAACCGCAGCGTGGTGCATTTTGCCGTGCACGATCATGCCGATGAGCCTCGGCTCATCCATCGACTTCAGGTGGACGGGCCGATACCGGCCTGAACCGCGTTCGGTGAGGCAGGAGGCGCCGAAGAGCCCAAACCTGCCAAGTCATGGCCGGCCTTCTTAGGATTCACAGCCAATCTGTTTTGTGCGGCTGACCCGCGTCGCGCCATGAGGGCATCGATGTCCCGCACGGCACGACTTGCTGTGTGCACGAACAATCCGGGCACCAACGCGTGAATCAGGCAAGCCAGCCCGGAGAAGATCAGCCTGAATGCGATGTATATCGCGCAGACACCGTGTTCGCGGTAAGTCTCGGCGATTTCGTGGGGGTGATCGCGGAACAAGCGGTCGATCATGGCGGAATCCCGGATGACTACACCTGGAAATATATGTCAAATATGGGAGAAAATGGTTCCATAATCTGCTCATAAATTCGAATTAATGAGAACAATATTCTCGTAATGATGGTATTCGGGGGGTCTCTGTTCGGAACCCATCTCGTGCGATGAGCCTCTTCAGGGGTGGATTTTCAGATGCGATTGAGGGCGCACTTGAGGCAGTAGCTGCCGTCTAGGGGCGGCCCTCAGCTGCGCCTCCCGAGCGGGTGACGGATTGGCTTGGGGTCACGTCGAGCGCACGCGATCCCGAACTCACAGTCATTGCTCGTTCAGCGTGGGAGCGTATTGCATCCAGCTCAGCGAGTTGAAGGGACTCTGGGAGGAGTCCGACGAGTTCTTGTCATGGTCGTGGGTACTGAATGATCTTAGAGAGCGTCTTTCGTCGCACGATTCGGGACATCCATCCCCTCACATCCAGCACGTTCAGGCGTATCGCCGAAATACCCACTGTGCGTGCTGGACTGTCTTTCCCCGTCAGATCGACGTCGATTTCACCTCCAGGCGCACACTCGGCCTTGTTAAGGGTATCGCCGTGGGAACGTCTTCCTTATGAGATGGAGAGGAACTAACGTGGACGGCGGATGAGTGCTTCCAATGTGGTGATGATGTCGAAAAGCGGTCGTCACGAGCCTTTGGCGAATGCCTTTCGCGACCACCATCGACGTGTCTTCAAGGCAGCGTTCCGCATCACGGGGAGCGCGTCCGACGCCGAGGACATTCTTCAGTCCGTCTTCCTACGCATTCTCAAGCGCGGCGACCCATCGCGGACGCTCGATCTCGGTCGCGATCCCGCGAGCTACCTGTGCAGGGCAGCAATCAACGCCGGTCTCGACGTTTTGCGGTCTCGGAAGCGTGCGCCTAGCGCCGACTTGGCCCAAATGCCCGAAGCGTCCGGTGATGAAGTTTCGATCGCTGACGAGGTGGAGCAGGTAAAGCTCCGCACACGCCTGCGTGCTGCGTTGTCGGTCCTCGACCCGCGCGCCGCGGAGGTCATCGCTTTGCGCTATTTCGAGGGCTACGGAAATGTCGAGATTGCAGACATGCTCGACACCAGCGCATCGGTCATAGCAGTGACCCTGCACCGGGCACGGCAGCGCCTGAAGGCGGAACTTGGTGTACTCGAGGAGTTGAACCATGAGTGAGAAACATCCCGACGATTATCTAGACTCGGCTCTGAAGGCCGTGCACGACGATACGCCGTCGGCTGAGGACGCCCTTTCGGCAGCCAATCGCGTCCGCGCAGCGTTGTACATCGCCGCGGATGACGAGGACGCAACCCCCGCGAGCTACGAAGATCTCATCCCGGATTATCTTGCCGGTCGCCTGTCGACAGCCCAGGTGCTGTTGTTCGAGGAGGAATCGCGTCGTTCGGTACCGCTCAGACGTGCGCTGGAAACGACGCGCCAAAGCGATCACGCGCCCAAACGCGAGGTAGCGCCCAAAGACCGCGCGAACCTGGGCCGTTGGGCGATTGCCGCGGCCATCGCTGCCATCGCGATCATCTCGGTCAAGTTCCTATTGCCTATCCTCCCGGCCGGTGATCAAAGCCAACTAGCGCGGATCGAATCGATAGACGGCACGCTCCATCAACTTACAGACATCGGTTTGGTAGAGGTGGCGGCGGGGACGTGGCTCAACGGCGATGACACCGTGCGCACGGCTAAAGGCAGCAGCGCGATTCTCACACTCGACGACGGTTCTCGCATCGAACTCGACGAACGTTCCCAGCTCAGCGTCGTGCGGCTGATGAGCGGCAATCGCGTCAGCGTCGATCGTGGGCGGATCATCGTCCAAGCGGCGGAGCAAGGGTTTGGAACCCTCGATGTCGCGACGGACGAGTTGCTCGTTTCGGTCAAGGGCACCATATTCGGCGTCAGCCACGGCAGCAACGGTTCGCACGTAGCGGTCATTGAAGGTGCCGTCGATGTTTACTATGACGGCACGACCCTGAGTCTGGAGCCCGGGGACCAAGTTGGCACGAGAACGACGCTCCTCGCTCTCGAGTTATCAGACGAGGTCGCGTGGAGCCGGAATGCCGACACGTACATCGCCATGCTGCAGGAATTGAAGCAAGTTCAAGATGAAATCGAAGCGCTGATGACCACCGAGCCGCGTTTTTCGACGCGGCTATTGGACCTGGCCCCGGAGCAGACACTCGTTTACGTCGCGGTTCCCAACGCCTCGGCAACCGTTGCCGAGGCGTATGACCTGCTGAAACAGCACATGCTCGATAGTGAGCGCCTGGGCGAAGCCTGGCAGCAGTTCGAGCAATCCGGTGACAACGCGGAAGTGGAAGAGGTCATGACCTGGTTGCGCGACATCGGCGAACACCTTGGCAATGAGACCGCGGTCGCGTTGCGTCTGGAAGCGCAAGTCGTTCTGGAAGAGCAATCAATAGATGTAGCGCCAATCGTGTTGTCCGAGGTGAAAACCGAAGGACTCAAAGCGACGCTTGCGGCCAAGCTCGCTGAGCTCGAAGCCCAGCACGCGGATTCAGATGAAATGCAGCTGCGCCTGATTGATGATCCTGCGGACGCGCAGGAACACACGTTGTCGATTTGGATTACGGGCGATTTGATGGTCGCGTCCACCAGCCCGAGCGCGCTGACCGAAATTGAAGCGGTATTGGCAGGGGCTGCCAACCCCTTCGTTGGCAGCGATTTCCACGTACGCTTGAACAACGCTTATGGCGACGGAGTCGAGTTTCTCGGCGGCATGGACTTGTCACTTTTGACGCAGCGACTGCTCCAAGAAGGTGAACACCACATCGAGGTCTTGGGGTTCGACAACGCCGAGCACGTGATTGTCGAGCGGCGCCAACGAGGAGAACATGCAACGACGTCGGCCGCCTTGTACTTTGCGGGTGAGCGCCGGGGCTTGGCTTCGTGGCTGGACACGCCGGGGCCGATGGCCGCGCTGGAGTTCTTTTCGCCGAACACGGACTTCGTCGCGGCGGCAATGGTGACTGATCCAGCGTTCATCATGGATGATGTGCTCTCCATCGCGAATGAACTGTCGCAGGAACCGATCGATGTCTCGGCCATGTACGCAGACACGCAAATCGACATTCGTAACGAGTTGCTCATAGCATTGGGCGGCGAGATCGCCGTGGGTCTCGACGGCCCCGCACTGCCGCAGCCGTCTTGGAAAGTCGTCGTCGAAGTCTACGATACGATCCTCCTGCAGCAGACCATCGAGGACCTGATCGAGGTCGCGAACGAGCGAGGAATCGACCCTGAACACGAACTTCGTATTGAGTTAGCCATTACCACGCAGGACAGCCAGACCTACTATCAGGTCAATGCGATGGTTCGCGACGTTGGGTCGACGGAGTTTGACGTGCTGGCGTCCGTTCACTACGCCTTTGTCGACGGATATTTGATCATGACGCCGAGCCGAGTGCTGATCGAGCAGGCGATGAACTACGCCGACTCCGGCTCGACGATCCTATCGGCCAGCCAGTTCCAGGAACTGCTGCCGACGGACAGCTATCTCGACTTCTCGGCGGTTACCTACAGTCGCCTCAGTGAGATGTTCTCCGAGATCTTGGCCCAACTGCCGAAAACGACGGCGCTCACCGATGACCAGCTGCAGGCGCTCGAGGATCTCAGCAGCGGCGGACCAACCGTTGCTTGTGCCTATGGTGAGCCGGATCATTTACGCTTCGTGATGAACGGCCCGACGGCCTTCCCCTTCATGGGCTTGGCGCCGCTGATTGGCGCCAGTCTCGTGCCTATTGCCGAAGCGGAGGTGCAGTGATTTGGCAATAGCCGACCCGCAACGATTGCCCGGCCAAGACGCGACGTGCGAGTCGAGCGCTGCGCCGGCAAGAGCAGAGCTCGCGCCCGTCGGCGCGGCCCCCGTCTTCGAGCTCGAGGCGCTGACGGTTCGGTTCGGTCGTCACGTCGTGCTCGATCATCTCGATGCGCAAGTAAGAGGTGGATGCATCGGGCTGCTCGGTCCCAACGGTGCCGGTAAGACGACATTGCTAAATACACTGCTTGGCTTCTATGCGCCCGATGAGGGAACGGCTCGCATCTTCGGACATGACGTCAACGCCGAAGGCAAGGAGGTACGGCGCCTCGTGGGCTATATGCCTGAACGAGACAGCTTCATCGCCGGGATGAGCGGCGTGCGGTTTGTTCGCATGATGGCCGAGCTCTCGGGTCTGAAGCCCGCCGATGCGCTGGAACGAGCTCATGAGGTGCTCTTCTACGTCGGCTTGGGTGAGGCGCGCTACCGCAAGCTCGAGACCTATTCATTGGGGATGAAGCAGCTTGCGAAGCTGGCCCAAGCGATCGTTCACGGGCCGCGGCTCTTGATTCTCGATGAGCCCACCAATGGTCTCGACCCACCCGCGCGCAACCGTATGCTGCAGCTGATCCGCGAGATACGCGATACCCAGGATGCACACATCGTCATGTCGTCTCATCTTCTTCGAGACGTCGAAGAGTGCTGTGACGAGGTCCTCGTGCTCAAAGCGGGACGGATAGCCACATACTGCAATCTGGAGCAGGAACGTGCAGCCAACAAAAGGTTCCTATTTCTCGAGCTCAAGGGCGATGAGCAGGCGTTCATACACGGTCTGAAGCGGCTCGGCTGCGAAGTCGGAATTCCCAACAGGCGCCGGCTTCGCGCCGTCTTGCCCGAACATATCGAGATTCGGGATCTCTACGCGCTCGCTGAGAATCTCGATGTGCAGATTCGAAAGCTCGATCACAAGCGCGACTCCCTGGAAGACATCTTCCTCCGGGCGATGGAAGGGAGCAGCGAGTAGTGGCCGTCTACGAACGCATCTATCGAGGTTACTTTGGCGCTTTGACCGGCTCGCTGCACCGACCCCTGGTGATCACGCGTTATGCACTTGCGGATCTGTTTGATTCCAGATTGTTCTTGGCGTTCTTCCTGGTCTGCCTGCTGCCGTCCGTCGTGTTCATGCTCGCGCTGTATCTGGCGTATAACGTCGAAGCTTTGACACAATTTCAGATCTCTCCCGGTGATCTATTCAAGGTCGATGCAGGTTTTTTCGCGCAGTTTCTGCAACGCCCGGTTGCGGCGCTGTCGTTTGTCATGATTCTGATGGTGGGACCGGCCCTGATCTCTCCCGACCTTCGAAACAATGCGATGCCTTTGTATCTATCGCGGCCGCTCTCCAAGGCCGACTACGTCATGGGTAAGCTGTTGACGCTCGTCGTGCTCGTCTCGGCGATTACCTGGATTCCGGGAATATTGCTCTTCATATTTCAAGCGTATCTGGCCGAAGAAGGCTGGTTGCTTGCCAACCTCAGGGTACCCGTTGCGATGATCGTCTCGTCGCTGGTCTGGACGCTTTGCCTTTCGGTCATATCGCTTGCCATATCGGCCTGGGTCAAGTGGAAGGCCATCGCGAGGCTGATGTTTCTCGGGCTCATCTTCCTTACAAGCTCCATCGGCGGAGTGATGCAGCAGTTTGGCGGTTGGCGAAGCAGTATCATCAATTTCTTCGAAGCCCACGAGTTGATGTC
>JAPULC010000194.1 GCA_027295305.1 Gammaproteobacteria bacterium | reverse complement strand
GAACCCCCAGCATCGGTTCCGCAATGATCATGGCGCGCAGCTAGCTTTCGGCCCGGAGGCTGGCTCCGGGGCATGGATGCCCAACCCGCTCTTTGCGGAGCAACACGCAGCAAAAGCAAGGGTTTTGGGAGCGCGGTGGTGGACCACCAAGATGAAGGCGAATTTACTTCGCCGAAGCGTGGGAAGAAATTCGCCCGGACGGCGAATGTCTAGACAAGAATCAGACAGGAGGATCGATCATGGCAGTCCAGGGCGAATATCTCGGCATGCCGATCGCCATTGACGATCTCGATGGCGATTATCAGGCGTTTTTTCGCCATTGCGCACAGCACGAGCTGCATCTGCAATGCTGCGACGCCTGCGGATTGTTGCGTTATCCCCTCACGACGGCATGCCCCTTCTGCGCACAGCCCGAATTCACCTGGAAGCCCGCATCAGGTAGGGGCACATTGTATTCGTACGGGGAAGTCCATCACGTCATTCAGCCGGTGTTCCGAGCTCACTCGCCCTATCTGCTGCTGCTGGTGGAGCTCGATGAGCAACGCGGCGAACCCAACGAATTCGATGGGCTGCGCGTGAGCGGCAATCTCGTTACCGACTCCGGGGAGCTTGCACCCCCTGAGCTGGTTGAACGGGTCGGCATCGGTACGCGACTACGAATCGTTTTCGTGGACGCCGGCGAAGGGATCGCGATTCCTCAGTGGACCATCGACGAGGAAGCTGAGCAACCCGCTAGTCCGTGGCGCTATCCAGACACGTAGAAGCTCGCTGGGAGCACCAGAAATACCTGCCTCGAACAACGCTTTGGCGCCGTGGGCTTCACAGCGAGTCCAAGCCCGGATGCAGCGCCGACGATATGCTCATCGCTTCCATGCAAACACCTCCCAAACCACCTTCGGCAGCTCCCAACGACCCATCGTCATCTCGTTTGCGGAGCTGACGTGCCATCCCTCGAGCAGCCGATCGAGGGATTCACGATCGAAGAAACGCTTATGTCTCCCGTCCACATCATAAAGAAGATGACCGATCTCCGGGTGCCCGACCGCGCCGTGATTCACGTCGTTCGTGGAATTCACACGCACGGCCAAGCCTCCCCCGGTGCACATGCACCGGTGAATCTCGCCCATCGCACGCTCGGTCCGGTCCCACTCGAAGTAGTGCAGACACAGACTCGCCATGATCGCTTGAAAGCTCGCGTCGGCAAACGGCAACGGCTCACGCACATCGAGAAGAACGAGCCTGGCAGCAGGTGCAACCTGCTCGCATCGTCGAAGTTGAGGCTCCGAAAGATCAGCGGCGATGACCCCGTAGCCCGTCTCAACGAGCACCTCGGTGTCGAGTCCGCCACCGCAACCGAGCTCCAGAACGGTGAGGTCGGGTCGAGGCGGGCCCATCACTTCGAGCCACCTGTCGAGCCATGGATCGTCCTTCATTTGCGCACAAGCTTCCCCTGCGACGGTCGAACCTGTCAACGCGCCCTATAATTCATCCAACCCAACGGGCAGATCCGTCGATGCAATGGATGAGAGCGCTTGTCGTCGCGCTGACCCTTGCCGCCAGCCTACCACTCCACGGCGCAACGAAAGTGGATGTCGAGGCGCTCGAGGCGTTTCTCGATCAGTTCTTCGCCGAGCAGCTTGGCGCACTCGACGTTCCCGGCGCGGCCGTTGTGATGGTCGCCGATGGTCGGATTCAGCTAGCCCGAGGCTATGGAGTGGCCAATCGCAAGGGCGACGCACCGTTCGAGCCCGACACCATCGTCCGCGCAGGTTCCATCATAAAGACGATCACGGCCCTCGCCGCGTTGCAGCTTGCCGAGACGGGCCGGCTCGACCTCGATGGCGACATCAATCAATATCTTTCGCGATTCCAGGTGCCGGAAACGTTTCGAGAGCCGGTGACCATGCGCCAGCTCCTCCACTACACCGGCGGCTTCGACAGCCGATTTTTAGGCATCCGGGCGGTGAGCGACACGCGCATCATGTCCCTCGGCACCTATCTGCGCGCGCGCATGCCGCCACGTGTGCGTCCTCCCGGGATCATCCGCGCCTACAACGATCACGAGATCGCGCTCGCGGCCCTCGTGGTCGAAGAGGTGTCGGGGCAGGACTATGGCGGCTACGTTCGTCAGCACATCTTCGAGCCTCTCGGGATGACGTCGACCTCGCTCATTCTTCCATTCGAAGACGTGCAACGCGCCGCAGTGGGCTACGGCAGCCTCGCGCCCTACCCGTTCAACTACTACTACCTGAACATCGCCCCCGGCGCAGGCTTCAACACGACGGCCAGCGACATCGCGAACTACATGATCATGCACCTCGGTGACGGGCGCTTCCGGGGCCGCATGATTCTCTCAACGGAAACGCTGGGGAAGATGCACCAGACCACGTTCACCCACCACCCGCGGCTACCGGGAATCGCATTTTCCTTCGACGAGAATTTTCGCGGCGAGGGTCGCTATATTGCGAAATCCGGTGGAGCCCCCGGCTTCATGAATCGGATGATGCTCTTTCCGGAAGAGCACATGGGAATCTATTTCGTCTACAACCGCGACTCGACCGTTCCGTTGGCGCGGCGACTGGAGGCAGCGCTACTCGAGCTGTTGTATCCCGTGACGCAAGCGCCGCATCGCGACTTGGAACCACGTGGCATCTCGGGGCTCGAGCGCTATGCGGGGCGCTACGTCGATCTCAACGACTACTCGCACGCGAGCATCGAGCGACTGCAATCTCTCATGCATCAGGTGCTTGTCGAGGCGAACCCGGACGGGAGCCTTACGCTATTCGGCGGCAAGCTGAGACCGGTGGAGCCCGATCTCTTTCAATGGCTGGAGAGCGGCAATTTCGTCGCCTTTCGAAGCCAGCCCGACGGCGAGGTCACCCATCTGTTCGTCAATCGAACCGCCTTTGCGCGCATGCCTTGGTACGAGACCTTGGAGGTGCAGGTCGGGCTTCTCGGATTCGCGGTGCTGGTATTCTTCCTGAGCGCAGTGGTGTGGCTATATGC
>JAPULC010000193.1 GCA_027295305.1 Gammaproteobacteria bacterium | reverse complement strand
GGCATGATGTCGGCGTTCAATGCGGTTGCCCAAGAAGCTCCGACACCACAGCAGCTCGCGGAGAGCGCGACTGAAACCCGTCAGGCCGTCTTTAAGCTGCTGGCTTTCAATCTGCGCACGATCGTTGGAATGGCGCGGGGCACTGTGCCGTTCGACGCAGCCATCGCTGAACGTAACGCCCGACGCATCGCTGCACTTGCGCCCATGATTCCCGAGTTGCTCGGTGCCATGGATACCCGCGCGTTCGACGTCGAAACGCGAGCGCTACCGGTCATCTGGGACGACATGGATGGGGTTGCCGAAAAAGCCGAAGCCCTGGTCGATGCGGCAAACACCTTTGCGGACCTCGCCGCGGGCGGCGACCAGGCGGCGACGCTCGGTGGCATAAGAGCGCTAGGCGGCGCGTGTGGAAACTGCCATGACGACTACCGAGCCGACAACGACTAACGTTTGAAGAAGGCAGCTAAAGCCTGCCGATCTGCGAGTGTGAGTTTGCTGGTGTTGTGTTCGATGACCTGTTCCATCTCGCCGCCGACAAACTCGCCGTCGGGTTTAGCGCCAAGCATCAGAAAAAAGGCGAAGTCTTCCTGTGTCCACTTCTGCAGGGCGGCGGCGTCGATAGCATCGGCTTCGCTTTCACCCAGCGTTGCACCGGCAAATTCCCGCTCGAAATCGGGGATGCCAACAGCGTTTCTCGGCGTGTGACACTCGCCGCAGTGGCCAAGGGTGTGGGCAAGATACGCACCGCGCGCGATCCTGGCGTCGGTCTCTTCCGGCAATGCGGAGCTCGAGAGATTGGCGAGCCTGTTCCAGAATGCGATCGTCCAGCGCGGCAACCAGAACGGCACCTCGGCTTGCGGAATGCGAAACTCGACGGCCGGCAACGACATCAGATAAGCCGCGATATCCAATACGTCCTGATCGGTTAGCCCACCATATGAAGGATATGGGAACGCTGGATAGTAGAACCCACCCCCAGGGCTACGTCCGTGCTTCAACGCCCTGAGAAAGTCTTCAG
Source organism: Gammaproteobacteria bacterium (assembly GCA_027295305.1). Taxonomy (GTDB): domain Bacteria; phylum Pseudomonadota; class Gammaproteobacteria; order Pseudomonadales; family Azotimanducaceae; genus JAPULC01. Next base: position 6,963 of record JAPULC010000193.1, on the reverse strand, counting down.
CTTTCCAGTTGCCGATACCGGTCGCAGCATCCGGCGTGATGTTAGATACGTAGAACGTCCCGAACTCGTGTTCTAGAGCGAGACCGCCGCTCAACGATTCGGGATGTTCCGTTCCGGCATGACAGCTGACACAGCCACCGGCATCGACCAGATAACGTCCTCTATCAATCGATTCTGAACCGTTGGGCACGTCGACGTCGGCGACCCCGGGTGTCGCGAACAGCCAATACAGCATTCCGCAAACTACGGCCAACGTTGAGATCGCCAATGCTTTTGTCATTGCAGCTCCGAGGCTTCCTTAGCGCAGAGAGTCACAGAGGTTCTGGTAGCCGGTCAACCCGGTAGGATCGACCGATTGGGCGATCGAAAGCCAGTCATCGACATTGAGACGATCGGACCCACCCTGAGCCCTTTACACGACGGCGCCTTTCTCCATGAGCGCATCGATCGCGTCCGGCGCGTAGTCGAGAATTCGCTCCAGAATATTGCGCGTATCCGCGAACAACCGGGGCGCCCCACGCCAGATTGAAGAGCGCTCGCCATCGAGGTGCCAGGGCGAGCCCGCGATGCACGCGCCGCTCGCGGCGACCTCCGGGGACAGATCCGGTACCCAGAAATTGCGCTCTATGAGGTAAGGGTCCTGCAGAATTTCCGCGCTATCCTGAAGCGGTGCGGCAACGAGGCCCAATGCGGCAACTCGGTCGAGCAACGCGGCCGCGGTGAAAGGTCTAGCCGCGACGCGCAGTTCGTCCGTTGAATTTCCGCTGGCGCCGAGCGCGCGTTGAAAGTCCGCCCAATCGTTCGGCGCCCGCGCGAGCAACGCAACGAATCGGCTGTCGGCAGTGCCAACGACAACGTAACGGCGCGTGAACGAATCAGTCGTCGATGGCGCATCGTCACGCTTTCCCTCACGTTCCTCAAGAGCGTCGAGCAGAGGTTCCAGCACGACCATTGCCATCGCCTCCTGCTCAGACAGGTCGACGCGGGCGGGGCGGCCCGTCGTGCGCGCGTGACTCACGAATGCTGCGATCGCAAAAGCGCCAGCAAGACCCGAGACCGGGTCGGGAAACGGGATATACATCTGTGACAGGGCGCGGCCGTCCTGACTCGTGGCGTAACAGGCCCCCGCCGATGCGTAGACCTGCGTGCCATAGCCAACGTAGTGCGAGCGGGGGCCCGTCTGGCCGAAGGCGGACAGCGAGACATAGACGAGGCGGGGGTTTGCCTGCACGAGGTTTTCGAAGTCGACGCCGAGGCGATGGACGACGCCCGGCGAGAAGTTTTCGACGACGACATCGGAGCGCGCGGCGAGATCGCGAACGACGTCTCTCCCCTCCGGCGTTTTCATGTCGACTCCGATCGAGAGCTTGCCGCGTTGGTTGGCGCTCCACCAGGCAGCCGTGTTGTGCGAGTCGGCGCGGTTCTCCGCGAATGGTGCATTGCGGCGGAGGTTGCTCGCCCGCGGGTACCACTCGACGTTGACGACCTCGGCGCCGAGGTCGGCAAGCAGCGTGGTTGCGAACGGGCCCGCCCAGGCCCAACTGAGGTCCAATATGCGTAGTCCCGCAAGGGGAAGCTCTTCGTCCCGCGAGCCAGCCCGCGGACGGACTCGTCCGCCCGCTCGTGAATCGACGTCGTTTCCGGCCGCGCCGCCCACGCTTGCCAGCCACGGCAGATTGAGGCCGCCCCCGGCGGGCTTCTCCGCGTGCTCCCCGTTCATGAAGAAGCCGCGGGCGGCCAGGTGAGGATCGCGCACGACCTGATCTGGCCGGTATACCGGCACACCCGGGACGTGCTCGGCCTGGCAGCGGTCGGCAACCTCCTCCGAGGAGAGGCCTAGCGCCCAGTCCCGTATGCGTCGGTCGATCTCGGCGCGGGCTTCACGAAGGATGGCCGGGTTCTCCTCGACCTGATCCGCCGCCCAGTCGAGACCGCCAACGAGACGCAACAGCCTGGCCCAATGGGCGGGCTCGACGGCGCCGACGTAGGCCAAGCCATCGGCGGTCGGCACGGTGCCGCCCAGTCCGCCGGCGCGGCGTTCCCGACCGACGATCCGATCCGCGAGCTGGGCAAAAGCGATCGGCTGCATCGGCATGAGCGCCAATAGCTCGAGCTGATCGATAGAGATGCGCCGCGTTGGTCGCTCCGGGTGGGGGTTCTCCAACACGGCGGCGACGGCTGCCGTGGCAGCAGCGATTCCAGCGAGGATGCTCGCCTGGCGGTTGACCGGCAGGCACGGGTTGCCGAGCTGCCATTCGTCGTCAATTTCGCGTGTCAGATAGCCGAGGCCGGAACGCGCCCAGAGAATCATGTCGTTGACGAGCGCGTCGTCGAAGCTCTCTGCCGGGCCCAGCGGAGAGGTGATGTCAACGATAACGGCGCCCTCCAGGAGCACCTCCGGAACGCCATCAAGGTCGGGGTGTTCGCAGATGACCACGTCGTAATTCGCGGCGCGGTCGAGGTCGACGCCGCCGGTAGCTCGCGAGACCTGGCGCTCGAACGTGGCCTCGGCGCTACCTTCGGCAGGCCGTTCCCATTTGGGTCGATGGATTGCGACCTCAGCGCCGGACGCAGCCAACCAGGATGCGGCGATACGCGTCGCGACGCCGCTGCCGATACCGAGGACACGCAGCCCTTCGAGGGATTCTTCGCGGGTCGAGGACATGGCGACCGATTAACTCACAGCATCGGCGCCAAGAGAAGAGCTCACGCCCGGTTCTCTCGCGTGGCACGATGTCACAGATGGCGCGGGAACTTCGGCCAACATGAAATTCCGGTAGCATTGAACAATGGCTAATCCGACACGACCCCTCATCCTCTACGGCGTTCCGTTTTCCCAACCCGTGCGTGCCGTCATGTGGCTGATGCTGTACAAGCGCATGCCCTTCGAGATGGTGCTGATCAATCCCGGCTCCAGAGGAGAAACCGGGAGCCGTAATCCGGCATTCCTCGCGAAGAATCCGGGCGGGACGATTCCGACCATTGAAGAGCCCGACACGGGATTCGTCCTCGGCGAGGCCCACGCCATCATGGGTTACCTCTGTAACACCCATGGCTGGGATGATGTCTATCCTGCGGACCACCGGGCGCGCGCCAAGGTCGATTGGTATCTGCATTACCATCATCGCAACGTGAGGGACGCATCGGTTGGTTTGGTCGCGCCGAGGATCCGTAAAGACCTGAACATTCCGGAAGCCACACAGGAGTCCGCGCGTAGGACGCTCACCAACGCGCTGCGCGTCCTGGAAGAGGGCTGGTTTGCAGACTCGCGTTTCCTCGCAGGACCCGAGCTCACCATTGCCGATTTTGCGGCATACGTCGAGATCGGACAGCTCAAGCCGGGTTTCACCAACGTCTATGACTTCGAAGCGTTTCCCAACGTCCGCCGATGGATGGATGACATGACTAAGGTTGATGAGCATGACACGGTGCATGTGGTGCTGGCGGAGCTCGGCGACATCAGCGTCGAGCCACCGGTCATGGAGACGATTCGGAACGCAAACAAGAGCGCACTCAGAGCTGTCAACGCGAAGCTCGAGGAACTGACTGCCGACTGAAGGGACCTTGAGATAACTCTGTGGGAGCCGCGTTAGCCCGGGGCGCGCAGCCGCGGATGCTTCAGTTCACAAGGCCCATTCGCTTGAGAGCGGGTTTTCGAGCGAGCGCAGCCGAGTCCAGAGCCTTCGCCCATTACCTTGCTCGCGCGCGATGGCCGACTGCGTTGGTGATCGCGTCGGCATTCGAGCTCGGTTACGCTTGGATGGGACAGGGTTATGGAGTCGGTTAGCGATGACGCACACAGCTGCACAGTCCAAGGGACCCACCGCGGAGATGCTCACCTGCACCATCGGACAGCATCTGGACAGGGTTGCGTCGCGGGACCCGTCTCATCCGGCGTTGGTCATGCCGCATCAGGACATTCGCTGGAGCTATGGTGAGTTCGTTGCCGAGGTGGACAAGCTGGCCATGGGATTGCTGGCACTCGGCATCGAGCCTGGCGACCGTGTCGGTATCTGGTCACCCAATCGATACGAGTGGGTATTGACCCAGTTCGCCACCGCAAAGATCGGCGCCATCATGGTGTGCATCAACCCGGCCTATCGCCTCTACGAGCTGGAGTACGCACTCAACAAGGTCGGCTGCAAGGCGATCGTCACGGCGGAAAGCTTCAAAACCAGCTACTACATCAAGATGCTGCAGGAGCTCGCGCCCGAGCTGAACGATTGTGAGCCCGGGCAACTGCAAGCCGCCAAGATGCCGCGCTTACGGATCGTCATCCGCATGGGCGAATCCGCCACTCCCGGTATGTTCAACTTCGGGGCGGTTTGCGAGATGGGCGGTGACGCGCAGCGTCTGCAGCTCGAAGCGATCGGCGCGGAGCTGGATGCGTCCAGCCCGATCAATATCCAGTTCACGAGCGGCACCACGGGCACACCCAAGGGCGCCACGCTCAGCCACACCAACATCCTGAACAACGCCTACTACGGCGGGCAGACGATGAACTTCACGGCGGACGACATCCTGTGCATCCCCGTGCCGATGTACCACTGCTTCGGCATGGTGCTGGGCACGTTGATGTGTGTCTCCCACGGCGCGACCATGGTGTTACCTTGCGAAGTCTTCGAGCCCCTGTCCGTGCTGCAGGGAGTGCAGGACGAGCGGTGCACGGCCCTGCACGGGGTGCCGACCATGTTCATTGCGGAGCTCGATTCGGCGCAGTTCGCGAGCTTCGACGTCAGCTCGCTGCGCACGGGCATCATCGCTGGCGCCACCTGCCCGGTCGAGCTGATGAAGCGCCTGATCAACGACATGGATCTGAACGAGATTGTGATCGGTTACGGCCAGACCGAGTGCAGTCCCATCGATACGATGACGGCGATAGACGACCCATTCGAGGCGCGCGTCACCACCGTTGGCCGGGCCCATACGAACTGGGAGATCAAGATCTCTCGTGAGGACGGCAGCACCGCCGGTATTGGTGAAACCGGTGAAGTTTGCGCACGCGGCTATGGGGTAATGCAGGGCTACTGGGAGGATGAGGAGAAAACCGCGCAGACCATCGACGCTGAAGGTTGGCTGCACTCGGGTGATCTCGGGGAGATGGACGAAAACGGTTACATCAAGATCACCGGCCGTATCAAGGACATGATCATCAGGGGCGGTGAAAACATCTACCCACGCGAGATAGAAGAGTTCCTCTACACGCATCCCGACATTCAGGAAGTGCAGGTGTTTGGCGTACCAGACACGAAGTACGGCGAGCAGGTGGCAGCCTGGGTGCAGGTGCGTGAAGGCGCCGTGCTGTCGGATCAGGAAATTCGCGAGTACTGCGGCGGTCAGATCGCCCACTTCAAGGTTCCGAAGTACATCAAGCTGGTGGATGAGTTTCCGATGACCGTCACCGGCAAGATGCAGAAGTTCGTCATGCGGGACCAGTTCGCCGAGGAGCTCGATCTCAAGTCCGCTGATTAACCGTCGGAGCGACTCTCCGAGGCCAACGGATCCATCGTTCCTCGAGGACGAACGGATCGCGAGGGAAGGGAATCTCGGACTCTGGAGCTCGGGTGATGCTGTTCCGCCGTGGAACTGGCGTAGCGGAGGCAGGAGCCCATCATGTCTGGGCTGTCACAGCTAGTTTCCGCCTTCCTTTTCCTTCGCTATCGCGGCCTCGATAAATTTTCGCTCCGTACCATCCAATCTGGCTTGCATACCCCTCGCCATTTCGTCGAGGATTTTCGACGCGAACTCGTTGCTCTGGATCTTCTCCCAATAGCCAGCGACTTTCTCCGTTGCGAGAATAGGATCATCAACATCGAGTCTTGGCACGGTCTTCTCACACAAGAACAAGGCCGGCACCAATGTACAATCCGCCCGGGTCAAGGAATCACCCACTGCAAATTCGCCATCACCTATGTGTCGCTCGAGAGCACCCATTCCACGGGTCACCTGAGCGACAAACAGATCACGAATGGCATCAACTCGGGTTTTCCGGTTCAACTGCGGAAGCACCATGAAGATATTGTTCAGCAGATAGATATCGGCTATTCGAGAAATCAGACGAACATCTGCTCGCACCCTTGGCGTAGCCCCTGACAGCGATCGTTCCGGATACAGATCATCAAGATATTCCGCAATGACTTCAGATTCTGGAATGACGCCATCGGCCACTTCGAGCACCGGTATACGCCCAAGGGGGGACACTTCAGACAGTTTCCCCATAAAGAATGACGGTGGCAGCTCGAATTCGATATCGGTAATACCCATGGCATAGATCTGCATGCGGACCTTTGCAGAGTACGGGCTGAGATCACCAGTGTAGAGTTTCATCTTAGTTTCCCTTAATTTCTCTGAACCAGGAAAGGATTCGTGAGCCCGCGCAAGAAGCGAACATCAGTCGACGCCCCGATATTATCATGGAGGCAATCTTGCGCCTCCCATCGCATACCTCGGGTAACGTGGGCATCCAAATCTATGGGCAATGAGTTCGAATCCGGGAGGAAGACTATGAGGATCACAGATATCAAGCCGTATCCGGTATGGGTTGGTCAGCGAAACCAGATGCTCGTCAAGGTCGAGACAGACGCAGGTATCTACGGGTGGGGGGAATCCGGATTCTCGGGCCGCGAACTGGGTGTCAAAGGCGTCATTGAGCATTATCGCGAATTCCTGATCGGTCGCGATCCCATGAATCGTGGGGCGTTGTGGCAAGAGATGTACCGCAGCCAGTACTTTGAGGGTGGCCGTACCCTCACTGCGTCTATCGCGGCAGTCGATCTCGCGTTAGATGATATTGCCGGAAAAAAGCTGGGCGTTCCGGTTTATGTACTGTTGGGCGGGAAGCACCGACACACGGTGCCGGTATTCGCCACGACGTCGAGTCCGTATGGCCCGAAAATGATCGAAGAGGCGAAGGCGTTCATGGACCGTGGTATCAACGCATTTCGCCTTTCCTACGACAAGATG
>JAPULC010000192.1 GCA_027295305.1 Gammaproteobacteria bacterium | reverse complement strand
TAGGCATTGGTTCCCTCAGGGCGAATCACCGCCCCCTGCTCGAGCAGCTTTCCGGCCTCGTCCAGGATGGCCACCAGGCCAAGAAATTCCACCAGCCGCTCATTTAGACGACCCACCATATCGTCAGCGCCGAAATATTGACTGCTGTCCTGGACGAGCCGCTCAGCGGCGTCGAAGTCCCCATCGGCCATGATGTCGAGCGTCCGCCTCTCGAGACCCTCCGCGAGCTCATCGAGCTTCGACTTCGCGAACGGATGCTCGGGCGATATCTGAAGCACCTCACGATACACACCCACGAGGCCCCCCAGATCGCTCTGCTCCGCGACGAGCTTGCGGGCCTGAAGCAGCAGTCCGTCGACCTTGAGCTGTGGATTGCTCTCGAGCCGATACCACTCCCAGTAGAAATACCCGCCGACGGACAGGATCACGCTGGCGGCGAGCGAACCACCCCACACGATGTAACGCCGGACGCGCCGACGGCGCTCCACGCCTGCGGCGTCGATCTCCTGTGAACGGGTGCCGCTGTCACGATCGCGACGCTTGGCGCGCGCGGCCATCTCCGCTTCCTGGCGCTCCCGGACCACCCTTCCGGGAATCCCATCGGTCTCGAGCTCGTCGAGGACGTCCAGCAATGCCTTCGCACTCCCGGTGCGCTCGTCGGGCTCGGTCACCAGCAGATCGTTGATCATCGGCTGCAGGAGCTTGAGGTCCTCGGGCAGACGCGGGATATCTCGCCTGCGGTGATGCGCGGCTACCTTCTCCTTGGTTTCACCCTCATAGGGCACCATGCCGGTGAGCATTTCGTACAACGTCACGCCGAGCGCGTAGAGGTCCGCGCGCTCGTCGATCTCTTGCCCCGCGTACTCTTCGGGACTCGCATGATCGTGAGAAGTGCCGAGGCTGCCGGCAGCGCGGCGCTCGCTGGCCGAAACCACCGAGCGGGAGATTTCGAAATCCGTGAGGACCGCAGCGCCATCGGCTCGGAACAATACGTTCGCCGGCCTTACATCCCCATGGACCACGCCTTGCCCATGGGCGTACTCCAGCGCGCTCGCCAGATGCCTGATGATCTCCAGCGCCTCGAACACGTCGATGTTCTGGGCCTCGATACGCTGGGAAAGTGCGCCGCCGCTGATGTATTCGCTGACGATGTAGATGTTGTTTCGATGAATGCCGGCGTCATGGATGCGTGCGATCCCGCGTTGCTTCAGCTTGGCTGCATTCTTGATGGCCTGTTGAAGCCGGTTTGGAAACTCGCGATCGAACATGAGCGCCGGAGACATGACCTTGAGCGCCACACGCCGCCGCTCGTGCTTCTCGTCCCTGGCGAGGTGCACGGTGCCCATTCCGCCCTGGCCCAGCATGTGTTCGATGTTGTAACCGGGAATTTCCAACGCTCAAGGCCCTCCTTCGGCCTCGATGGTGGCACCGAGGGTACCGATGTCCCCCTCCACCATGCGTCCGAGCACGAATTGCGCCTCCGGGGCGTGACGGCGACCGTCGCGACTCACCGCGGCCCCATCGCCGTGAGCCACGCCGTCCAGGCAATGACCACCGATGAAAACCCAGCGGGCGACGTCGGTCACCCTGCAGTCGGGATCAGGCTCCAGCGTATGGACGTCCTCCAACTTGCCGGTTTTCCACCGCTGGTAGACGAGGGATGTCCCATCGGACGCAGCCCATACGCCATATCCATCGCGTTCGCTCTCCAGAAAGCGCCCCCGATAGATGCTTCCATCGGCGCCATAGAGTGTGCCTGGGCCCCAGAACATGTCCCGGACGAAACCTCCGACGTAGCGAATGCCCTCGGCACTCACATAGGTGCCGGAACCGGAGCGATTACCCTCGTCGAAGTCACCCACGTATCGGTTTCCACGTCCGTCGGTCCAGACCCCTTTGCCATGCGGCAGACCGTTGACCACGCCACCCTCATAGATCTCTCCCGCATACCAGGTGATGCGGCCGTTGCCGGTCAAAGCACCGCTCGAGAAGGTGCCCTTGTAGACATCGCCGTTCGGAAACGTATAGCGTCCGTGACCGTGGGCAACACCATTGACGATGTTGCCTTCAAAGATCGCACCACCACCGAACTTCAGGACGCCCTCGTCGGCCACGGCAGATGAGACCGCCCACACAAGGAGGGTCAGCAAGGGCAAGGAGAGGGATTTTTTCCCAAAGGTAATCATTGCCGGCTCAATGACTTAACGGCGCGTATATTAAAAAGTCTATTACAAAGCCTGGCTTCCTCAAGCCAGCCCGGGAGTCCGCGGGACTGCGCAATTCGGGGCCTCGCCTGGAGATCGAGGGGATGTCACTCGATGTCATTTAAATCTACAACAAGAGTAGATGAAGTACCGGCAAAGAAGAGTGAGCGAGTTCCGCAAGGGGAGAGATTTGTGTCCGAAATCGAAGAGCACGCATCCGAGAGCCCCCGGCTAGCGCGCCCCGGCTATGGCGCTCCCAGCTACGCGCCCCCGGCTAGGCGCCCCCGGCCAAGGCGCCTGCATAGCGCGGAGAATTATTGTCACCCCGGGGTCAGCTGGGGGAAAATCAGCCTTGAAGGAAGTGCTCTCCCATGCCCGCCAATCTGACACCGGAATACAGAACCGCCGAGGCCAACTACCGCAAGGCTCGGGATCCTCAAGAGCGACTCGATTGCTTGAAAGAGATGCTCCGCACGATTCCGAAGCACAAAGGCACCGATCACCTGCAGGCGGAGATCAAAACTCGGATCAAGAATCTGACCGAGGAGCTCGGTGCGCCCAAGAAGGGGGGTCGACGCGGGCCCACCCACGTCGTGCGTCCCGAGGGCGCCGCTCAGATTGCCTTACTGGGTCCACCCAATTCCGGCAAATCCGCGCTGCATGCCGTGCTCACGGGATCACACGCCGAAGCCGGTCCCTATCCGTTCACCACCAAGTTACCACTTCCAGGCATGCTGCCGTTCGAGGACATCCACCTGCAGCTGGTGGATCTCCCCCCGGTCTCGAAACAGAATCCACTGCCGTGGATCGTCAACGCCCTGCAGCCCACCGACGCATGTCTGTTGGTGGTGGATCTAACAAACCCCGACTGCGTCGAGCTGGTGCAGGATCTGATCGAGTCTCTCTCCGAACGCCGCATCACCCTGAGTCCGGATTGGACCCGCACATCAGCCCCGGATGAAGAGCGCGACGAAGAGCTCGACCCGTTCGGCATCGTGCTTCCCACCCTGGTGATCGCAACCCGAGCTGATGAGATCGAGAACATCGAGCAGGAACTCGAGGCGTTCTTCGATCTCCTAGAGCAGCGCTTCCCGTCGCTCGCGTTGTCAAGCACAACGGGTGAGGGCATCGACGGCCTCGGGCGATGGCTCTTCGAGGCACTCGAGATCGTGCGGGTGTATACGAAGACGCCGGGCAAACCACCGAAGCACGACCGGCCGTTCACGGTGCGCCGCGGCGGAACCGTACGCGAGGTCGCTCGACTCGTTCACAAGGATCTCTCGCGCGACATTCGCTATGCGCGCATCTGGGGAGGCGAGACATTCAGCGGCCAACAGGTGGGCCCCGACCACATCGTCGCCGACGGTGACGTGGTGGAGATCCATACGTAACCCGAATTATTCCAACACTTCCAATGAGGTGCATCGACTTCAGAGAGCGTCGCAAAGCCGGCTCCGCCACCTTTGCCGGGTAATCGCTGCGCTTTCGCCCAACCCTGGTAAAATACCGCATATGAGCATCGATTATCGCGATCATGGCTATGTGCGTTGCACGGCGCGCGCGCCACGCGTTGCGCTCGCCGATCCGATGGAGAACGGTCGCAGCATCGTTGAAGCCATCGACGATGCCGCCCGAGACCATTCGAGTATTCTGCTACTCCCTGAGCTCGCGATCACGGGATACACCTGCGAAGACTTGTTCTTCGATCGTGGATTACTCGATCTCGCTCGCCAGGCAATCGGCGCCATCGCAGTTGCCACCCGCGGACTGGACATGGCCGTCGTAGTAGGCGCGCCGTACGCGTCACCCGACGGGCGCCTTTTCAATTGCGCCTTCGTATGTTCGGACGGCCACGTGGTGGGCGCCGTACCCAAGACACACGTGCCGAATTACGGCGAATACTACGAGCGGCGCTGGTTCGCATCAGGGGAAGACGTCGACATCCAAATGAACGACGACGTGCTCGGTCAATTTCGGCTGAGCGCGCGCCAGCTCTTTCCCGTTGGCAGCACGAGCTTCGGCCTCGAGATCTGCGAAGATCTATGGGCGCCGCGTCAACCCGGGGTCGAGCATGCGCTCGCCGGCGCAGAGCTGATTCTCAATCTGTCAGCAAGCAACGAGCTGGTAGCCAAAGCCGAGTACCGGCTCGAGCTCGTGCGCATGACGAGCGCTCAAAGGATCTGCGGCTATCTGTATGCGTCGAGTGGCCCTTCGGAGTCGACGAAGGATCTAGTGTTCGGCGGCCACCTGATCGCCGCCGAGAATGGAGCCATCCTCGCGGAAAGTGAACGTTTCGCGCTAGGCGGAAGTCGCATCAGTGTCGATTTCGATTGCGAGCGGATCCGGCACGACAGAATGCAGCACGCCACATTTGCATCGACACGACGAGGTGCTACTTACCCGATGAGCGCAAAGACCTCGGGGCGATCACTCCCGGAGTTGCGCCGTCGTTATCCGAAGCATCCCTTCGTGCCCGACGACGAGGACGAGTTCGATGCGCGCGCGCGCGAGATTCTCGCGATTCAAAGCACCGGCCTGGCGCGCCGAATGCAGGCGGCACGCACGGAATCGCTCGTCATCGGGCTGTCTGGAGGTCTCGATTCCACACTCGCGTTTCTCGTGTGTCTGGACGCCCTCGATCTGATGGAACTCGATCGCAAGCAGCTGCACGCGCTCACCATGCCCGGTCCAGGCACCAGCCCGCACACTCGAGCCACAGTGGATGCACTCGTCGGCGCAACGAAAGTGGCTCTGCGAGAGGTGGACATCAACGCCGCCGTCGATCAGCATCTCGAAGACCTTGGGCACGATCCCGACCTCCACGACGTCGTGTTCGAGAACGTCCAGGCCCGCGAGCGCACCCAGCTGCTGTTCAACTTTGCGAACCAACTCGATGGCGCTATCGTCGTCGGGACGGGTGATCTCTCGGAGCTGGCGCTGGGTTGGTGCACCTACAACGCCGATCACATGGCGAACTACAACGTCAACGCCAGCGTGCCGAAGACCATGATGACTTATCTCGTGCGTTGGTACGGACGCCATCGAGCGAGCAAGGGGCTCGCGACCGTGCTGGAGCGCGTGCTCGCGACACCGATCTCCCCCGAGCTCGTTCCTCGCAAGGCAGGCGAGGACGTAGCACAGCACACCGAGGACATCATCGGGCCGTACGAGCTGCACGACTTCTTTCTCTTCAACTTCATCCGCAATGGCTTCCGGCCGCGCAAGATCTTTCTACTGGCCAAGGAGACATTCGCAGACAGCCATTCGCCCGAGATCATTCAGCGATGGTTGCGTGTGTTCTGCGAGCGATTCTTCAGCCAGCAATTCAAGCGCACGACCCTACCCCCCGGACCGAAGGTGGGCACCGTGAGCCTGTCCCCACGCGGTGACTGGAGGATGCCGGACGAAGCCTCGGTCAACGCGCTGCTCCGCGAGGTGGACGCGCTGCTCGACGCCGGCTCCTAAGGCCACGCTCCCACTTCCCTGAAAATGGGTCTGACCCGGTCTGACCCCAATTTCTAACATCGGGGCGCAGAGCGTCGTACCCGAGAGCTGGAATGCTGAGCGCCCGCGTTCCTGTCCGGAAATCGCGCGTCAAATGCCTAAAGAGACCACCGCGTGCTGGACGACATCGATCAACGGCATCGGGTAGACACCGAACGCGATGATCAGGGCGCCGATAACCACCGCGGTGCATACGCCAACGTAAGACAACGTTCCGACTTCGCCCGTCGCTTCAGGCGCCTTCGACATCGTGAAGATGATTCTCAGATAGTAGAAGACGCCTATCGCGCTGCCCACGATCAATGCCCACAGCAACACCCACAGGGTGCCTTCGACGCCCGCTGCAAAGAGATAGAACTTGGCGATGAAGCCGAAGGTCAGGGGAATCCCGGCAAGTGAAAGCATGATCGTCGTCAGCACCGCCGCCAGAAGCGGATGGTCCCAGAACAGTCCCGCGTAACGTTCGAGGTCATCGGCGTCGCACTCGTTGCTCGGCGATGACAGCAACGACACGACACCGAATGCTCCAAGGGTCATCAGAAAGTAAGCGGCGAGATAAATCAGGCTGGTCTCGACTGCCATTCCCACGTCGGCCAGCGCGTTGACACTGATCAACGCGATCAGAAGATATCCCAGGTGCGCAATGGAGGAATACGCGAGTATGCGTTTCACATTGTTCTGCAGGAGCGCGAGCAGATTGCCGATCACCATCGAGAGCACGGCAATGACTGAGACCGCCGTGAGGAGTGCTTCGTTGGAAAACGCGTCCGTCTCGATCACGTAGCGCAGGGCCACGGCAAACACGGCGCCCTTCGAGACGGTCGCCACGTAGCCCACGACGGGGGAAGGCGCACCTTCGTAGACATCCGGAGTCCACATGTGAAACGGCACGAGCGAGAGCTTGAACGCAATCCCTGCGAAGAGCATCGCATTTCCGACGGCGACGTAGAGGCTCGTGGACTCCTGCGCAGCGAGCGCCTGTGAAATTTCCGCGAACACGAGGGAGCCCGTCTCGCTGTAAAGCAGGGCCATACCGAAAAGCATGGTGGTGGATGCCACTCCCGAGAGCACCAGATATTTGAGCGCCGCCTCCAGAGGTGACGTCCCTTCCTCGGTGTAGGCAATGAGTGGATAGAGCGATATAGCGATGATCTCGAGGCCCAACAGAAACGCGGCGAAATGCACCGCGCTCGCCATGGTCATGGCCCCCAGCGTGGCGATCGCCACGAGTACGTAGTACTCCTCGAGATCCCCGCGCCGGCCCTTCAGATAGCGATAGGAGAACAGCACCGTGACGATCCCGGCGAGCAGGAACATCACATTGAAAAACGTAGCGTAGCGATCCACCACGATCAGCGGTGTGACCTCGCGCGGCAGCTCCGCTAACGACGGCACGATGGCGATGAGGGTAGCCAGCAAGCCGATGACCGTCAGAGTCGCCACCAGCGCGTGATTGCGCACGAACGAGACCACGAGCAGCAACACGACGATGACGCCGGCCAACGTGATATGGGGCAGAATCGCCAAATAGTCGGCAATCGTCACGGCGTCGCCCCCATCGCTCTCAATGCCTCGACAACCGGCGCTGAGATGTCGAGCACCGGCTGCGGATAGATTCCGAGCCACACCAGGCCAATCATCATGAGCACCATCACGCTCATCTCGCGGAAACCGAAGTCCGCGAACGTCTCGACTTCCGCCGCCGGCCCCCCCGTCGCTGCGCGCCCCTGGAATGTCCGCTGCATGAGTGACAACGCATACACTGCGGCCACCACCAGCCCAAGCGCTGCGAAGAACGTAAGCGCAACGTCAACCTGAAAGGCACCCACCAACACCATGAATTCGCCCACGAAGTTGCCGAGCCCGGGTATCCCGAGGGACGCCACGACGAAAAACATGGCGACCGCCCCCATTCTCGGCGCACGCATCCAGAGCCCACCCATGCGATCCATCTCGCGGCTATGCAGGCGCTGCTGCAGGGCGCCGGCCAGCATGAACAGCGCCGCGGTGGACAGGCCATGCGCGATCATCTGCATCACCGCACCCTGCACCGCTATCTGATTCCAGGCAAAGACCCCGAGCAACACGAAACCCATGTGCGCCACGCTCGAGTAAGCCACCAGGCGTTTGAAATCCGACTGTGAATACGCCATGTAGCCGCCGTACACGACGCTGATGGCTCCAAGCAACATCCCAGGCCAACGAAACTGCATCGCCGATTCCGGAAACAACGGCACCACGAAACGAATCAGGCCATAAGCGCCCGTCTTCAGAAGGATGCCCGCAAGAATCACGCTACCGCCCGTCGGAGCCTGGGTGTGTGCATCCGGCAGCCAAGTGTGAAATGGCACGCTCGGAAGCTTCACAATGAAGGCGATGAAAAATCCGATCATCAGCCACAGCGCAAGTTCGCCCGCGGCGGCCTCGGAACCCAGAAGGTCGAAATAGTTGAACGAGATGTCGCCACTTGCGTCGTAGTGCACGAACACGAGTCCCACGATCGCAAGCAACATCAAAAGCCCGCTGATCTGCGTGAACAGGAAGAATTTCATTGAGGCGTAGCTGCGATCTTCGTGTCCCCAGATTGCGATCAGGAAGTACATGGGGATGAGCATGACTTCCCAGAAAAAGAAGAAGAGGAACAGATCGAAGGCAGTGAACACGCCGACGACACCCGCCAGAGTCCAAAGAATATTGAACTGGAAGAAGCCTTCGCGTTCCTCGATCTCGGTCCACGACGACACCACGGCGACGATCCCAAGAAACAGCGTCAGCGCCACGAGCAGCAGACTCAGCCCATCCATTGCAAGAAACACGGAGATGCCGAAACGCGGAATCCATGGCAGCTTGACGTACGCGTACCATTCGAAATCGCCCTCGCCCACAACCGGCATTGCTGTCCAGATTTCGTAGACGAGCACGCCGCCGAGCAGCAACGTCACAATGGAGATCCAACGCGACCAATGCGGCCTCGTGAGCCCTACCAGCCAGGCGATGCCACCCCCGGCAAGCAATAGCGTCACGAGCCAGAAGATGGTCATAGAACCTCCAGCGCGATCAGCAGCATGATGAGTACGCCAGCGACCATGTTCGCCACATACCAACGTAACTGCCCGGTCTGACTGCGGGTCGCGAGCTGATGAAGGCCCCGCGACGCGGCCGCCACACCCTCGAAGAAGGAGTCGACCACGTCGCGCTTGTTGATACGCGCAACCACCATGAAGGGCCGCACGACGACGCGGTCATACAGCCAATCGAATCCCCAGCCACCGAGCCAAAAACGCCGAACGCGATCCCCGACTTCCGATTCCACCAGTGAGTCGACCCTGAGCTGCCTCCCACCGAAGATCAGATAACCAATTAATACGCCTGCGATGGGCACCGCGGCAGTGATGTAGACGAGCACGCCGCTGTGTTCCGTGCCGCCGCCGACCCCGCCGTCAGGCAACACGCCCGCCAGGGGCGCGAGGCCGAGCCAGCCTCCACCGACGGCAAGCACCGCAAGCACCACGAGCGGTCCCCACATGTTCACACCGCTCTCGTCATGCGGCTCGATTTTCATCTCGCCGAAGAAGGTGATGATGATCATGCGCGTGCTGTAAAGCGCGGTCATGAATGCAGCAATGGACGCAAAGACCCAGAACCAGGTACCTCCGGTCGCGTAGTCCCAGCTCGTCAGCAGAATCACGTCCTTGCTGTAGAAGCCGGAGGTGAGCGGCAATGCCGCCAGTGCAGCCGAACCGATGACCATGCTCCAGAACGGAATCGGCAGACGCCGCCAGAGCCCGCCCATCTTGAAGATGTTCTGCTCGTGATGAAGCGCAAGGATCACCGAACCGGAAGCGAGAAAGAGCAGGGCCTTGAAAAACGCGTGCGTCATCAGATGGAATATCGCGGCAGACCAGGCCCCGACGCCGAGCGCCATGAACATGTATCCGATCTGGCTCATTGTCGAGTAGGCGAGGATGCGTTTGATGTCGGTCTGCGTGAGCGCCGTGAAAGAAGAGATGAACAACGTCACGACCCCTACCAGCGCGACGGCAAATTGCGCTTCGGGCGAAAGCAGAAACAGGTCGTGCATTCGCGCGATGAGATACACGCCGGCGGTGACCATCGTGGCTGCGTGACTGAGTGCACTCACCGGTGTCGGGCCCGCCATGGCATCGGGAAGCCAGGTCTGAAGCGGCACCTGCGCGGATTTGCCCACTGCACCGCCGAGCAGCAGGAGCGCCGCAATAGTGCAGATCGTCGGATCCAGCGTGGCAGCGTTATCGAGAATCGCCTGAATCTCCAGCGTGCCGAGCTCCCGGAAGAGCAGAAACAGTCCGAGTGCCATGGCGGTATCGCCCACCCGCGTCACCACGAAGGCCTTACGCGCGGCGTATCCGTTTTCGGGCTCGGTGTGGAAAAAGCCGATCAGGAGATAGCTGCAGAGCCCAACCCCTTCCCAACCCAGGTACAGCACCAGCAGGTTGTCGCCGAGCACCAGCATCAACATCGCGAACACGAACAGATTCATGTACGCGAAAAAGCGGCTGAAGCCCTCCTCGCGGGCCATGTATCCAGTGGCATAGAGGTGGATGAGAAAGCCGACGCCGGTGATCACTCCCATCATCACGAGCGAGAGCCCATCCAGATACAGCGTGATACTCGGCGTGAAGCCGCCGACGTCGATCCAGGTCCAGAGCACCTGGGCATAAGCGCCATCCGGGGGCGATGTGGTGTAGAAGTCGAGGCCCGCAGCCAGCGCAACGAGCGCGGCAAAGCCAATGGAGCCCGCACCGATCATCGCCACCAGGGGATTTGGCATGCGCCCCTGCGTCAAGATCAAAATCAAGAATCCGGCAAGCGGTAAGCTGGGAACGAGCCAGAGCCACTCCATCAACCTCTACCCCTTCAGCTCGCTGGCCACATCGATGTCGAGAGTGTCGAAGCGTCGTTCGAGCTGCAGCACGAGACCGAGGCCGACGGTCACCTCCGCTGCTGCAAGCGTCAATATCAACATGAACATGATCTGCCCATCGGGGGCTCCCCAGCGTGCACCCGCAGCGACGAAAGCAAGACCGCACGCGTTCAACATGATCTCGAGGGACATCAGCAGAAAGATGATGTTGCGCCGTACGAGCACGCCGGTCAGGCCGATGAGAAAGAGCGTACCGGCGAGCACCAGCACGTGCTCGACAGGAATGCCGATGGCGGTCATTCGATCTCCTCGCGACGCTGACGCAAATAGCGTCGACCGAGATGAAACGCCCCGACCAATGCCGCGAGCAGCAAAATGGAAGCAAGCTCGACAGCAAGCAGATAAGGCCTGAAGAGTGATATGCCCACCTGCTTCGGCGTCACCGCCACGGCAGAAGTGTCGGCGGTGCCCGTCGAGATGGCATAGATCAACTCCAGGAACAGAATGAACGTGAGCGCCGCGGGCCCGTACCACATGCTCGGGCTGAGCCAGCTGCGCTCCCGTTCCACCGAGCTGCGACCCAGGTTGAGCATCATCACGACGAACAGGAACAGCACCACGATAGCGCCCGCGTAGATCACCACTTCCAGCGCCGCGGCGAACGGTGCGCCGAGCAGAAAGAAAATGATCGCAATCGAAAGCAGCGACACGATCAGATAGATCAACGCATGGGATGCGTTGAGCCGTGTGACCACGAGCACCGTCGACATCAGCGCCACGCTTGCGGCGATGTAGAACAGAACGACTTCCACTGCCCCCTCTCCTTCTTTATATCCAGAAATTCGCCATCCGGGCGAATTTCTTCCCACGCTACGGCGAAGTAAATTCGCCTTCGCTCCCAAAACCCTTGCTTTTGCTGCGCGTTCTTCCGCAAAAAGCTCCGCAAA